>JAFGKX010000015.1 GCA_016928375.1 Candidatus Omnitrophota bacterium
GGAGGACCTGCAGATAAGGGGCGCCGGCAACTTGCTGGGTATGCAGCAGCATGGTTACGTAATGGCGGTAGGTTTTGACTTATATTGCCGCCTTTTGCGTTCTGCAATAGCGGATTTAAAAGAAAAAACTTCTTGAGGATGTATAGCTGCTATGGTAAAATAAAGAACATTTAGTTGTCAGTGAAATAAAAACAAGGGGGTAGTAATGAAATATTTTATACTAACATTAAGTATAATCTTATTAGTAGTTGGCTGTGCTAAAACAACCAAAGAAGCAGAGGTAATAGCTACCTTAAACAACCATAAAATTACTATGGGCATGCTGGATGAAAGAATAAGTGAGCTGCCGGAATACTACCAACAGGCTGCCAGCCAGCATAAAAGAGAGCTCCTGGAAGATTTAATAGTAGAACAGCTCCTTTTTGATGAGGCCAAAAAAAGGCAGATAGATAAAGACAAGGAAGTAAAAGACCTTATTCGCAAAGCCACAAGAAAGATAACAGTTGCCAAGCTGCTTGAAATAGAAACAACTCCAAGAAAGACAGTATCTGACGAGGATATAGAATTGTATTATCAACAGCATAAGGAGCAGTATCTTGTGCCTGAGAGGGTTAAGGCATCGCACATCCTGGTAAATACCGAAGAAGAAGCGAATAAAATATTGGCCAGCCTTCACGCAGGCGCAGATTTCGCCGAACTGGCAAAACTGCATTCCAAAGACCTGACAAAGGAAAGAGGCGGAGATCTCGGGTATTTTCAGCGCGGGCAGATGATACCTGAATTCGAAAATGCCTGTTTTGCGCTTAATCCCGGCGAGATAAGCGGAGTTATCCAAACGAGATTCGGCTATCATATCGTAAAAGTTACGGATAAGTTGCCTGCCGAATATAAAACTTTGTCTGAAGTCAGGGAAAACATACGCGCAAAGCTGATAGAGCAGACTCAGCAGGATCAGTTTAAGGATTTTGTAGAAACGCTTAAAAAGAAGGCCAAAATAAAAGTAAAAGAAGAGGCCTTTAAACAAAACCAGCCTGAGGCCCCGGCTGATACGGAAGCCTCTTCGGGCGATCAATAAAGCACAATGTCAAAATACGTTAAAACGTTTATATGCTGTATAGCTATTGCCTTGCCCTATGCCGCTTTTTTATGCTACGCAGGTGAAGAGGTCGTCGACAGGATAGTGGCTGTTGTAAATGACGAGATAATTACCCAAAGCGAGCTTGAAGAATCGACAGTCATTTTTATAAAGGATTATCAAGTAAGATACGGCGAAGAAGAAGCGCAGGGTAGGCTGGATGAGGCAAAGAGCGATGCACTGAACAGGCTTATAGAAGAAAAGCTTATCCTACAGGAAGCTAAAAAACGCAATATATCCGTGGAAGAGGCGGATGTAGAGGCAAGGTTTGACAGGGTAAGGCAGAGGTTTCCGTCTGAAGAAGAATTCAAAAAATCTCTTTCCGAATCCGGGCTTACGATAGAAAAATTAAAAAACAGGTACAAAGAACAGCTTATGATGCAGGAGCTGGTTTCGGGTATAGTTTCCAACAATATCCGCATAACCCCTACCCAGACAGCCGCTTATTACTACGGGCACAAGGATGAATTCATGCAGCCCGAACAGGTTAAATTCAGGATTATGCTTTTAAGGTTCAAGCCGGGGCAGGATAAAGAAGTAGTAAAATTATTTGCCGAACAGCTGTTGTATAAAATAAAAAACGGAGAGGATTTCGCGAGCCTTGCCAAACAATATTCTGAAGGCCCTAATGCCCAGGAAGGCGGCGACATGGGCGCAGTCTCAAAGGGCAACATGGCAAAAGAAATAGACGCTGCTATATTTTCTTTAAACGATAATGAAGTATCGGGCGTAATAGAGACATCGCTGGGATGCAACATTATAAAGGTCGAGCAGCGTATTCCGCCGTCGGAAACGTCGCTGCAGGATGCAACGCCTGTAATAAGAGAAAGAATTTTCGAGCGCGAGTCCGAACTGGTGCTCAGAGAATTTCTGGAAAATCTTAAAAAAGAAGCCTATATCCAGATTAAGCTATGAAACCTGTCATATGTATTACAATGGGCGACCCTTCGGGGATAGGGCCCGAGATAATAATCAAGTCCTTATCTGCCCCTGCCGTAAGAGAAGCAGCGTCTTTTATCATTGTCGGTGACGAATTCGTGTTTAAACAGACAACTGCTTTAACAGGCGCGGCATTTAAGTATAAAACAATAAAAAACATAAAACAGATAGATTCAAACAGCAGCGGTGTTTTATTGCTGGATTTAAAAAACATAAACCGCAAAAATTATCGTTACGGCTGTGTATGTTCCGAGTACGGCAAGGCAGCGATAGAGTATATAAAGAAGGCATATTTATTAATAAAAAGTGAAAAGGCGCATGCGCTTGTAACTGCGCCTATAAATAAATACTCGGCAAAAAAGTCAGGTTTTAAATTCAAAGGCCATACGGAATTTTTAGCGCACTTATGCGGCGCCAAAAATGTTGCCATGATGCTTACCGGAGGCCCGTTTACCATTGTGCTGGCAACGACGCATATCCCGATGAAAACAGTAGCAGGTTCTTTAAAAAAAGATAATCTGCTTAAAATGATTATGCTTATCGATGAATGGATGCGGGTTTATTTTGAGGCCCAATTCTGTAAAATAGGCGTATGCGCCCTTAACCCGCACGCCGGGGAAGAAGGCACTATCGGCGTTGAAGAGAAACAAATAATAATCCCCGCGGTGGAACAAGCCCGTAAAAAAGGTATAAACATATGCGGTCCATATCCGGCGGATTCTTTGTTTTATCAGGCATACGACGGAGAATATGATGTTATTTTATGCATGTATCATGACCAGGGGCTTATTCCGCTTAAGATGGTGGCAAGGGATGAATCAGTAAATATAACTTTAGGGTTATCTTTTATCAGGACTTCGCCTGCGCACGGTACAGCATTCGATATAGCCGGAAAAAACAAGGCAAATTCCAGAAGCTTTTCTGCGGCTATAAGGGCCGCAGCGCAGATGGCCAGTCGTAAAAAGGCATCAGTCTAATGCACAAGAAAGAAACCTTAAGGCCCATAAAACGGCTGGGGCAGAATTTTTTAATAGATAAAAGGTACATAAAACGAATAATAGATTCCTGCGTTGTTACGCCTGATGATAGGATACTGGAAATAGGGCCAGGCCGGGGCGCCTTGACCGAAGGCCTGGCTTTACTGTGCGGACATATTACAGCTGTTGAGATAGATAAAAAACTGTGCGATGTTTTAAAAGATAAGTTCTCGAATTCCAAAAGCATAGACATCGTATGCGCTGATATACTAAAATACGATATAAAAGCCGAAAGCCAAAAAAATAGCGCTGTTTTTAAGGTTATAGGGAATCTGCCGTATTATATTACATCGCCTGTTATAATATACCTTACGGAAAATAAAAAATACATAAATACTGCGTTTCTGACAGTTCAGAAAGAGGTTGCCGAAAGGCTTGTTTCACCTCCGGGTAAAAAAAGTTATGGTTCCTTAAGCTGTCTTGTGCAGTATCACTGCAATGTAAAGATACTGCTTAATATGTCCAAAAAGGTATTTTACCCGCAGCCGCAAATCGAATCTTCGCTGGTAAGCATGGAGTTCTTGAAAGAGCCGAAAGTGCGGGTGAAAAATGAGGCATTATTTTTTAAGGTAATAAGGGCGGCGTTCAATAAAAGAAGAAAAACACTTTTAAATGCGATTTCAGGCGCGCCTTTTCCGGATAAAGTAATAATGGCCCGGATTTTAGCAGGCCTGGGAATAAACCCGGAAAGAAGGGGCGAGACATTGAATCTGGAAGAGTTTGCGTCTATAGCGGATAATCTGGAGGAATCAATTGGAAAATAAGATAAAGACGGATGATATAAAATATGTTGCCGAGCTTGCGAGGATTAAATTATCGGAAAAAGAAGCCGGGGTTTTATCTGCGCAGCTTAACGATATACTCGAATATATCAATAAGCTTAATAAACTCGACACAACAAATACAGAGCCTATGAGCCATGCGTTGAATATGACCAACGTATTCAGGAAAGATGAAGTAATGCCCTCTCTCACGCAGCAGGATGCGCTTAAAAACGTGCCGGATGGCAAGGATGGATTCTTCCGTGTACCGAAAGTAATATGACGAATATGAAAGATTCAAAATTATACGAATTAACAGCGCATGAGTTATCGGAAAAGATAAAAAATAATTCTGTCTCCGTTAAAGACATTATCGGTTCCGTTATTGCCAGGATAGAAGCTGTCGAAACAAAGGTGCACGGCTTCGCGCATTTTAATAAGCAGGACGCGCTTAAAAAAGCCGGTGAATCGAAAATCAGCGGCCCGTTATGCGGGATACCGGCGGCAATAAAAGATAATATCTGCATAAAAGATGAGCTGACCACGTGCTGTTCGAAAATACTAAAAGGTTTTAAGCCCCCCTATGACGCTACCGTAATATCAAAATTAAAATCCGCCGGGGCATTGCTTTTAGGCAGGGCAAATATGGATGAATTCGCGTTCGGTTCATCCTGCGAAACATCCTGCTATGGGCCTACGAAAAATCCGTATGATACAAGCAGGATACCGGGCGGTTCAAGCGGCGGTTCCGCGGCATTGGTGTGCGCTGATGAGGCAATATTTGCTTTGGGCTCGGATACAGGTGGTTCTATACGTCAGCCTGCCGCATTGTGCGGAGTGGTAGGGTTAAAGCCCACATACGGAAGAGTTTCGCGTTACGGGCTTATTGCTTTTGCGTCGAGCCTGGATCAGATAGGCCCGTTCACAAAAGATGTTACTGATTCCGCGCTGATTATGAATATAATAGCCGGGCATGACCCTATGGATACCACATCAGCGGATGTGCCTGTGCCTGATTACACGAAATACCTTAAAAACAGCGTAAAAGGTTTAAAGATAGGTTTTCCTAAGGAATATTTTATTCCTGGGTTGGATAAAGATGTAAAAGAACATCTTGATGAGGCGTTTGATTTATTCAAAAGCCTCGGAGCGAAAATAATAAATATTTCTCTTCCGCATACTGATTACGCTGTAGCGACATATTATATAGTCGCCTGTTCCGAAGCAAGCTCTAACCTGGCCAGGTTTGACGGCGTGCAATACGGATTAAGGCAGGAGGGTGAAACCCTGGCAGACATGTATAAATATACCAGGGCCGAAGGTTTCGGAGATGAGGCAAAGCGGCGTATTATCCTGGGAACATATTCATTAAGCAGCGGTTATTATGACGCTTATTACCTGAAAGCCCAAAAGGTAAGGGCGCTGATAAAAAAAGATTTTGACGAAGCGTTTAAGGTGTGTGATGTTATATTGACGCCCACTACGCCTACGCCTGCTTTTAAATTAGGCGAGAAGATGAAAGACCCGCTCCAGATGTATTTGTCGGATATATTTACCATACCGGCTAACTTATCCGGGATTCCGGCGATATCGGTTCCGTGCGGTTATTCCAAGTCGGGCCTGCCGGTAGGCATGCAGCTTATGGCGAAGGCATTTGATGAACCGGTATTGTTTAATGCCGCGTATGCATACGAACAGAATAAAAAATGGGAAATTAAAAAACCAGCGATATGAAACAACAATACGAGATAGTTGTAGGATTGGAAGTGCATTTGCATATCGCGACTGCCACGAAGGCATTTTGCGGTTGTAAGAATGAATTTGGGCTTAAGCCTAATTCCGGGGTTTGCCCTGTATGCATGGGGTTTCCGGGCTCGCTTCCGGTATTGAATGAAAAATATCTTGAGTATGCCGTAAAAACAGCGCTGGCATTAAACTGTAAAATTTCAGATAAAATGAAATTTGACAGGAAAAATTATTTTTATCCCGATCTGCCGAAAAATTATCAGATCTCTCAATACGACATGCCGCTTTCCGAGGCAGGCTTGCTTGAAATTATTGCCAAAGACGCAGCGCCTAAAAAAATCAGAATAAAGAGGGTGCACATGGAAGAAGACGCCGGAAAGCTTTTGCACGAAGAGGACAACATTACCCGCGTTGATTTCAACCGTTCAGGCACGCCTTTGCTTGAAATAGTGACTGAGCCTGATATAAATTCCCCGGAAGAGGCATATGCCTATTTACTTACGCTTAAAAATCTGCTCGAATACCTAGAGGTGTCGGATTGCGACATGGAAAAAGGCAGCCTCCGCTGCGACGCCAATATTTCCATAAGGCCGGCCGGCCAGGCTGCGCTTGGCGTAAAAGTAGAAGTGAAAAATATGAACTCCTTTAAAGGCGTCAGGGCAGCGCTGGAATACGAGCAAAAAAGGCAGGAATCTTTGGCGCAGGATAATGAAAAAATAATACAGGAAACACGGTTGTGGGACTCTGATAAAAAGATAACTCAACCGATGCGTACTAAAGAAGAAGCCCATGACTACAGATATTTTCCTGACCCGGACCTTGTTCCTTTTGAAATCGATCCGGCCCTGATAAAAAAAATAAAAAACAATATGCCGCAGCTTCCGGCTGAAAAGAAAAAACAAATAATAAAAGATTATGGTATATCGGAATATGATGCAGGCATACTGATATCTGATAAGGCAATGGCCGAATATTTCTTAAAATGCGCTCAGTCTTACAATCAGCCCAAGATTATCGCGAACTGGATTATTTCCGAAATATTGAAATACCTGAATTCGAAAAACATGGAATTCAGGTATTTCGATTTACCCCCGGCGCACCTGACAGATATGCTCAAAATGATGGACTCGGGCAAGATAAGCGGTAAGATAGCAAAAGATGTATTATCGGATATGATAACATCCAAAAAATCTCCGCAGGATATAGTAAAAGAAAAAGGCCTGCTTCAGATATCGGATGAAACCGAATTAAGGGCTGTGATAAAAGCGGTATTGAGGCAGCATGCACAGGTCACAAAAGATTATAAGAGCGGTAAAGAGGCAGCGCTGAGTTTTCTTGTGGGGCAGGCAATGAAGGCCACTAAAGGCAAGGCTAACCCCGGCATGGTAAATAAATTATTGAAAGAAGAAATGGGCAACATATAAGGCAAAAGGATAAAAATGAAAAACAGAAAATTTTATTTATTCATTGTTCCGGTAATTATTTTTTGCGTTTTGTTTTGCGCGAATGATATTTTTTCAAAAGAACCCGATTCATCGCCTGTCAAACCTTTGGAGAAAAAGGACATATATAACGAGCTGGAATTATTCGCCGATACCATAACTATAGTAAACGCGAATTATGTCGATGATGTGAATTCGCAGGATCTGATATACGGCGCTCTTAAGGGTATGCTCAGGTCACTGGATGCGCATAGCGATTTTCTTACGCCCGAGCAGTATGAGGATATAAAAATAGATACCGGCGGCGAATTCGGCGGGTTAGGCATAGAGATAACAATGGAAGATAACCTTTTGACAGTAGTAACGCCGCTGGAAGGCTCCCCGGCGCAAAAAGCAGGCCTGATGCCCCAGGATAAAATAATAAAAATAAACGGCGAAATTACAAGAGACATGAACCTGGATGATGCGGTTAAAAGGATGCGCGGTACGCCGGGCAGCGAAATAACGCTTGGCATAATGCGCGAGGGTGAAGAAAAAATAAAAGATTATAAAATAAAAAGAGCTGTAATAAAAATACGGTCAGTAAAAGATGCCTTTATCCTGGAAGACGGCTTCGGCTATATGCGGATAACGGAATTTCAGCAAAAGACCGGCCAGGAAATAGAAAAGGCCCTGCGGGCGCTTGAGGCGGAAAAACTTACGGGCCTCATACTTGATCTAAGGAATAACCCGGGTGGTTTACTTGAGGCGGCAGTCGATGTTTCGGAAAAATTTCTGCCTAAGGATACGCTTATTGTATCCATAAAAGGAAAAAATAAACAGCAAAATGTTGTATTTAAAGCAAGAAGCGTGAATTCCAGAATAAACTTTCCGATGGTAGTGCTTGTAAATAAAGGAAGCGCAAGCGCTTCTGAAATAGTAGCAGCGGCAATAAAAGAGAATGAACGCGGTATAGTTTTAGGCACGACTACTTTCGGAAAAGGTTCGGTGCAGACAGTCATACCTTTAAGGGACCGTTCGGCGTTAAGGCTTACTACAAGTAAATATTACACTCCGCGCGGCAACGAAATACACAATAAAGGAGTTGTGCCGAATGTTATAGTCGAGAAAGAGGGGCAGGATAAGGCCGCAGATAGCGCGCCGATTGCATTAATAAAAAAGATCGAAAGCGGGGAAAAGGAATCCAGGATAAGCCTGTTGAGACAGGATAATCAGGTAAAATCAGCCCTGGAAGTTCTTAAGGGCATAAAAATATACAGCTCTTTCAGAAAATGAAGAAACAAAAACATCACGATAAAAAAATTCTAATCTTTATATCAGGCCTTCTGCTTATAGTGCTTGTTTTGTCATTCAGGTATTATTATAAGATGCAGGCCGCGCTTAAGCGCTCTTTTTATGGGCTGCCTAAGATTGCGATAGTGCTGGATGACTGGGGTTATAATTTAAACAATCTGGAGCTTCTGCGTTCTATAGATATTCCTCTTACGCTTGCAGTTTTGCCGAATCTAAAATATTCCGCGAAGATGGCAGAAGAGGCGAAATTTAAAAACCGGCAGATAATATTGCACATGCCAATGGAGCCGGGCCGTTTTGTCAGATTGGAGAAAAACACCATTACCACAGATATGACGCAGGAAAAAATAAACGCTGTCTTAAGCAGCGATCTCGGTTCTATGAGTACGCTAAAAGGAGTATCCAACCATATGGGCTCGAAATTTACCGCTGATAAAAAATCAATGGCCATATTTTTGAAACAGATTAAGAAAAAGAATTTATATTTTCTGGACAATGTCTCATGCAGCAATTCCGTATGCGTAGCAGTAGCAAAAAACCTCGGAGTAAAAATAGCCGAAAGAGACGTGTTCCTGGATAATTCAAACAGTAAAGATTACATAAGGGGGCAGTTTGCGCAGGTTGTAGGCATAGCGAAAAAACGCGGCTATGCTGTAGCAACCGGCCACGACAGAAGAAGGACCCTCGAAGTGATTAAGGAAATCGCCCCTTCATTGAAAAATAAAGTAAAGTTTGTATTTGTTTCGGAGCTTGCAAGATAAAGTTATGTATATACTAGGCATAGAAACTTCCTGCGACGAAACCTCGGCAGCAATAGTTAAAAACGATAAGACAATACTCTCCAATAAAATCGCCTCAAGCCTTAATCTCCATAAAAAATACGGCGGCGTTGTACCTGAAATAGCGTGCAGGCACCACCTTGAATGCATAAACTATGTCATAAAAGAGGCACTGGAAGAAGCGGGCGTAAAATTTAAAGATATAGACTTGATAGCTGTAACGCATGGCCCGGGACTAGTTGGGGCGCTTTTGATAGGATTATCCGCTGCAAAAGCTATAAGCTACGCTTTATCCGTTCCTTTAGTAGGCGTTAATCATTTGTACGCGCATGTGTATTCGGCGTTTATGTCCAAAGAAAATAAGGTGCGTTTTCCCGCGACAGGGCTTATAGTTTCAGGCGGGCACACGACGCTGGTTTCGATTTTAGGTTATAATAAATTCAAACTTATAGGCCAGACAAGAGATGATGCTGCGGGAGAGGCGTTCGATAAAGCAGCCAAGGTGCTGGGCATAGGATATCCCGGCGGCCCTGAAATAGAAAAAAAAGCAAAAAACGGAAATCCCCAGGCAATAAGATTTCCGCGCGCGTATATGGAAAAAGGTTCTTTTGATTTTAGTTTTAGCGGCGTAAAAACCGCACTTTTATATTATGTTACTCGAAGGGGACACCCTGCAGTAGGAAGAAGTAACCAGGGTGTCCCCATTGGGGATACGCATGCTACCATCAATGATGTATGCGCAAGCTTCCAGGCAGCTATATTCGATGTTATTGTAGATAAAGCAATAGCTGCATGCAAAAAACAAAATACAACACAGCTTTTTGTAGGCGGAGGCGTCAGCATCAATAAAACTCTTCAGGATATGCTTATTAAAAAAGCAACACCGGAAGGCATAAAAGTTTTCTTGCCAGCTAAAGGGCTTTTTACTGATAACGCGGCCATGGTCGCTGCAGCAGGATACAGATTGTATAAGGAAGGCATCAGGAGCAATTATTCTCTTGAGGCAGAACCTAATTTAGGCATCGGGTAAGAGGAGACCGTTACGTCATTGCGAGGAGCTCTGTAGGAGCGACGAAGCAATCTCTTATGTAGATTTTGTGTAGTTATTTTTGCTTGCCGCCACTGAGGAAGTCGCAATTTTATTCAGTCGCTCCGATAACCACACAAAATCTATGCGATGGCCTAGCTCGCAATGCCCTGAAGCTTTTAACTGCAAGCGGAGGCAGCGCCGAGTAAACAACAGGACCCCGAGGCTATCAAAACAACAGGAGGAACAATGGCACAGGTAAAGGAAATCACAGCAAGTTCATTGGATACGAAAGAATTCATAAAAGAAAAGGCTGCGGAGATTTCGCAGATTGTCGGTAACGGCGTCGCGATCAACGCGCTATCCGGCGGAGTGGATTCTTCCGCTGTAACAATGCTCGCTCATAAAGCATTGGGTGAGCGGCTTAAAACTTATTTTATCGATAACGGGATTATGCGCGAGGGAGAGCCTCAGCAGATAGTATCGATATTTCAAAAGCTGGGCGTAACAGTTCAGATCGTAGATGCGCAGGATGAATTTTTCAATGCGCTTAAAGGTATCGAGGACCCCGAAGAAAAACGCGAGGCAATCACCCAGACCTTTTATAAAAAGGTTTTCGGAAAATTAGTAAAACAAAGCAATGCGAAATATCTTCTGCAGGGAACTATCCTTACTGATATAGATGAAACAGTGGCAGGCATTAAACGCCAGCATAATGTTTTTGAGCAGCTTGGCATAGATCCGCAGGAGGCATTTGGATATAAGATTCTGGAACCTTTAGTGCAGCTTCGAAAAGACGGAGTGCGCAAGGTTGCCGAAGCGACAGGCCTGCCTGTGTCTATCTATAATCGTATGCCTTTCCCAGGGCCTGCGTTGTCCGCGCGTGTAATTGGAGAAGCAACGCGCGAGCGTATTGCTTTGGTGCGCAAAGCAACAACCATACTGGAAAAAGAGCTAAGCGGGGTTAAGGCGTTTCAATATATGGCTATACTGCACAAAAACCGTGTTACCGGTATGCGCGATAACAAACGTGAGTTCGGACAGCAGATAGAGATCCGCTGCTGGGACAGTATTGACGCGCGTAAAGCGAGCCCGACACAATTAAGTTTCGCTATGCTTGATAAATTAGCAGCTCGTATTGTTACGGAAGTGCCGGGGGTAGTAAGCGTTACTTATAATATTACCCCTAAGCCGCCGTCAACCATGGAGGCTGTTTAAAAATAGGGTCAACACCCTATTTTTCCTTGCGGATAGATTTTGTTTAGTATATAATCATCCATAATAATCATGGGTATATCCCAAAAGGAGTAAGATGAAAAAACAACCCAAGAGCAAAAGCGTACAGACTGCGCCGCACGCAGGCCCGGATATAGGGGGTATGCTAGGTACCATGCAGCAGCAGCTGACTTTTCTGGAGAAAAAAATAGACAAATTAATCAGCAGCCAAGCCCAGGCTGCCCAAAACCAAAGCCAAAGGCCTTCTCATCAAAGCTTTGACCGACCAGGCAATCGCTATCAGGCAATATGCGCGGATTGCGGAGAAGAATGCGAGCTCCCTTTTAGGCCAAGCGGAGATCGTCCGGTATATTGCAGAGCATGTTTCTCAAAACGAAAATCCGGCGACAGCAGAAATAACGATAGCAGAAGCAGCGGCGGAAGAAACCAGAGATTTGATGAAAGAAAAAGGCCGAATTTCCGAAAGCGAAAAGGCCGTGAGTAGAACGGGAGGTTTTATATGATAGGAACATGGCAGGTTTTATTCAGGCTGATTTTAGCTGCTATATTAGGCGGCCTGGTAGGCCTGGAGAGAGAGATGCAGGAAAAGGCCGCGGGTTTTAGAACGCACATACTCGTATGTATGGGTTCCTGCCTCATGATGCTTACCTCAATGCATATATTCGATTTATATAAAGGCGTTACATCGGTCGATCCCGCAAGAATAGCCGCGCAGGTTGTAACAGGCATAGGATTTTTAGGCGCAGGTACGATAATAAGATATGGCGCGTCTGTTAAAGGCCTTACGACTGCGGCATCTATATGGGCTATTTGCGGCATAGGCCTGGCAGTAGGCTGCGGATTCTATACAGCTGCCATATTTTCGGCTTTGATAATACTGCTTAGCC
>JAFGKX010000141.1 GCA_016928375.1 Candidatus Omnitrophota bacterium
TTCATGTAAGTCGAGGGGCATATACCACTATAGATATATCACGTCTTCATCGTAATAAAGGGACAAAAATAACAGCATATAATCCCTCATGTGGCGTGTGATTAAAAAATTGTTTTTTATATGCTGCTTCCCGTTTTCACCTAATTTCTTAGCATAACCGGGACTGTTTAAAAGTTGTTTTATGGCAAAGGATGCCCCTTGTATTGAATGGCACAGAAGCCCGGAATACTTATGCTTTATCTGCAAGGGTATGCCTCCGACATTGGATGCCACTACCGGCTTACCTTTCCATAATGCTTCAGCAACGGTGAGCCCGAAGCCTTCTTTTAAGGATTTTTGCACAATAACAGTAGCTGCCGACTGCAAAGCGTTTATATCTATATCGTTCTGAGGCAGAAGCAGGATATGTATATCGCCGTCTGTTTTTGCCTTTTCTTTAACCTCCTCGAATACTTTAATGCCCTCGGGATCATCTGCGGCAGCACCCCCTGCCAGAACAAGCTGACAGTCTATATATTTTTTTACCTGCTTATAGGCTTCTATTACTCCTAAAGGGTCTTTAAGCCTGTCAAAACGCGATACCTGCAGCACTATAGGCTTATCCTGTGTCAGGCCGTATTTTTTTAAAACACCGCTTATTACATCCTGCGGCAATTCTTTGTTTTTATCGCTCAAAGGGTCTATAGACGGAGATATTAAAAATTGCCTTACGGGCAGGGCTCTGGAAAAACTAGGGGCTGAGAATACAGTAGAATCATATTTTACCACAAAATTTTTAATAAAATTCCACACCTTGCTGTTAGGATTAGAAACATCTATGTGGCACCTCCAGACCCACTTGTTATCCGCTTTTTTTTCTACTAACGCTATGGGCTGGGGGTCATGGACAAAAACAATATCGCCGTAAGTGCTCACCTCTTTTATATTGTTTTCACTGGTTTCCATAAATATGTCGAAATCTTTTTTGTCTATTTCTTCGGGCTTACCATGCAGGGCATTGTGGAATTTTTTTGTAACATTAAAAAACTGTTCGCCGCCTTTTATCAGGTCCCACCTTGCATCTACGCCTATTTCTTTCAGTAAAGGGACCATATTGTTTAATATTTCAGCAACTCCGCCGCCTACGGATGTGGAATTTATATGCTGAATAACTTTACCTTTTAAGCGGTTTGAGATTAATCTTAAATCTTCTATGATGGATTCGCCTACTATAGGGATATAATCATCTATTTTTGCCATATTATACCAGGATCTTTTTTTCTATTATTTTTATCAGTTTATTTCTAAGGTCCTCGAGCGTATGCGTATATGGGTCTAATTTGGAAATTTTATCCGCCAGGTCTTTGTCTCCGAACGAGGTTTCTATCCAGTTAGAAAAATCATTCGAACCTTTTTCGAGCCGCAGCCGCGCTTCGAATATGTGAAAATATATGGAATCTATGGTTATTTTTTTAAGCACATCGGCAAATTCCTGTAAGTCGCTTACTATATAATTGGTCGGTAGAATAAAACTGAGCGATTTTATGAAATAAAATTCTTCGTTGCTGCTTGCGAATTTAAGCGCGGATGACGGATTAGCAGCAAGGTGATCCTCTATTGTTTTTATTATCTTTTCTCTTAAGCTGCGTATATTGGAGAACTCTATCGTATCTATGCTCGCAAGCCTCTCGCCCAATTCATCTTCTCCCAGCATCTCTGTTACCCAATAAGCAAAATCATTGGGCGGTTCAGGAGAAAGGTATTGATGCTGCTGCAGGAAGCGGTGCGTGTGATGATAAATACAGGATCCCGGTACCTGTTTTAAAAGCTCAAGAAGCTGTTTTAGCGTAGATGCCCTTAAGCCGGTTAATTCGGATAGATGCAAACGCGTAAAAAACCGAAACGGCTGAGAGGCTTTCATTAATTTCGGCATAATGCCGCCTTTTGTTTTAAATTTTTTATACGGCCCAAAAAACTAAAAACTTCCTGCGTATTTTTCAGATAATACTCTGCGTGAGAGCGCCTGGGACTGCCGACAAATATGGTAAGGCCCCTTCGTTTTAATGCCTTAAATGCGTCTTCGTCTGTTGCGTCATCGCCTATATAAACAGGCATAACTTTCTTATTGCCGTAGGCAATGCGCTGTTTTGCCAAAAGCCACAGCACAACCCTGCCTTTATCCCATTCAACAGGCGGCCTTATTTCAAACACCATTTTACCAGGCCTTACTCTTACAACGCCCTTAAAAATATATTGTTTTATCACTTGGCGAAAAACAGTTTTAATCTGCGGTGTTAATTTTTTATCTGCCAGGCGATAATGCAGGCTCAAGGTTAATCCCTTATCTTCCACAAATACGCCCTTAACACACGAAAAAGATTTATTTAAGTTTCTCCTTATCCGCTTTATAGCTTTTATATAAGCGCGCGAAACTTTCCCGGCGCATTTTAACCCGGGGCCTTCCATTTCAAGCCCATGGTTTCCTGAATATATAATACCCTTAATACCCGTTAAGCGCTTTACGTCTTTTAAGGCCCTGCCGCTTATAATGGCGAGTTTGCATCCTGAGTTTTTGGCCAGCCATTTTAATAATGCTTTGGTTCTTCCGGACAAAAGCGCCCTATCCGGGGTTTTTACTATCGGCGTCAACGTACCGTCGTAATCCAAAAAAAGAAAGACGGTTCGCCCTGTTAATTTTTTTTTAAAATTTTCAAAATTATCAAAAAGATGTCTCATTTTCTTAGCTGTGCGCGGCGGCCGCTACTTCTCCTGATTTATGAAGCGCGTATCTTGTACACAACGGGCCTACCAGCTCATAAATAACGGTTGTTGCGACTATTGTGCTGAAAATCATATTTCCTATGCTCGGAAAATCGTTTTTGGCGACAAGCGCGCACCCTAAGGCGACACCCGCCTGTGGCACTAGGCCCAACCCGATATATCTTCTCACGGATTTTGATGCGTTTGATATGCGGCCGCCTAAATCAGCGCCTGTAACCTTGCCGGCTACCCTGAATACCAGGTATGCTACACCTATCAATCCTAAACTGGGCAAAATAGCGATTTCCAGATTAGCGCCTGCTAACACGAAAAATAAAAGAAATAGCGGCGGGTCTACCTGCCTCAGGCTTTCAAAAAATTTAGAGGATGATTTTTCTATATTTACCAAAACTGCGCCTAAAAACATGTTCGCTAAAAGTACCGATAAATGAAAATACGTGGACAGCCCTATGTTTAAAAATATAAACCCTAATGTAAATATCAAAAGATCGGTCTGCGTACGCAGATATTTCGAAAAATAACGCATCAGCACTGCCATTACGCCTCCCAATATAAATGCGCCTAATATGCTTAGCAGAGAATTAAAAAATACATTTACAAGAAAAAATGCCGCCAGCATATGGCTGTATATTGCCTGCGCTATCGCCAGGGAAACCGCGAATATAATAAGGCACCACGCATCATCTATGGCCACTACTCCCAAAAGCGTATCCGTAAAATTTCCCTTGGACTGATATTCCCTTATCACCATAACCGTCGCTGCGGGCGCAGTAGCAGAAGCAATGGACCCAAAAAGTATGGATATATAAAAAGGCTGCCTTAAAATTAAAAAAAATGAAAGCGTAACGAATAAAAAAGCGCCCAGGGCTTCCAGGATAGATATCCATATCACTGACTTGCCTATCCTGCGAAAACTATCATATGAAAAATTCTGCCCTATGCCGAAGGCTATAATGCCCAGGACTATGTTGGAAATCAAGCCTGAAGAATTCAGTATCCCTTCCGGCATAAGATTTAGAATTGACGGGCCCATTATTATGCCCAGCAAAAGATAAGCGGTCACGGACGGAAATTTAAATTTTGCTATTAGCCGAGCGGAAAAAAAACCCGCGAGCAGAATAAATCCTAATCCTAATACCGTATTCAATTAAATAACACCTTTTTGATGGAATACATGGCGGACGATATCGAATACGCCTATTATTCCTATCAGTTTTCCTTCATTATCAATTACCGGAAATTCCTCTTTTAAGTTAAGCTTCATCAGATTAAAGGCCTCCTGCAGGGAGGAGTCCTGTTTTATACTTATGAATTTAGTCTGCATAATATCCTCGACTATAACAAGGCTGCCCATTTCTTCGGTCAATTCCATGCTAAATATATCGTCGTCTTTTTCCTCGTCTAGAAACGGCACATTTTTTAATATATCGGGATTATACGGCTTAAATACATTCATAAGGTTTTTGAAAGACACAACCCCCGCCAGTTTATTGTCATCCTCAATAACGGGCACAAGCGGAAATATATGAAACTTGGAAAACAACTTAAGCAGTTCTTTAAGTTTGGTCGAACGCCTGACCGCAATTACCTGTTTGAACATTATGTCTTTTACCTGCATAATCACTCCCTAAATTCAAATTTTAAAAGTTCTGAAATTACCTTGCCTGCCCAGCGGAATATATTATTGCTCTGAGTAATCTCGCGCATTTTCTTCATGCGTTTTTTCTGCTCCTCAGCCGGCATTGTAAGAGCCGCATATATGCCTTCGCTGAATTGTTCGCAATCATAAGGATTAATCAGGGTTGCGTCGGCCAATTCCCTGGCAGCCCCTGTAAACTGGCTTAATACCAGCACCCCGCTTTCATCCGTGCGGCTTGCTATAAACTCCTTGGCTACAAGGTTCATGCCGTCGTGAAGCGAGCTTACCAGGCAAATATCGCCTATTCTGTAAAACGCCAATAATTCTTCCAACGACATGTGCCTGCGCACAAACACTATCGGCTTCCAGTTTTCCGTCGAATGTTTCCAGTTTATCTGCTCTACGAGAGCGTTTATTTCGTCATTTAAATCTTTGTATTTTGCTATATGTATACGGCTAAGTTCTCCCATCTGCAGAAATACTATTTTTTCTTTTAAATCCGGGTGATTTTCCAGTAGCTTGTCTATGGCCAGCAATCTTTCCGGAATACCTTTTGTATAATCTATCCGGTCTAAACCAAGCAAAACCTTAAGGCCCGAAAGGTCAAATTCCTCCTTAATGGCTTTTTCCGCTTCGGCAACTTCTTTTGAATTTACGAGTTCGTTTATACCCTCAAAATCGACGCTGATAGGATAAGGCCTTATCAGGGTTTCGTGGTTATTGCGTACTACCGAAAATCTTTCTCTGTCTATTTTACTTTCCACCTCCCGGTCTATGGCATCTAAAAAGCTGTCGCAATGATAGCGTATATGAAACCCCAGAAGGTCGCTTGACAACATGCTTTCCAGCAGGTCTTTTCTCTGCGGGCATATCCGGAAGGCATCGTAATTAGGCCAGGGTATGTGCCAGAAATGCGCTATTATCAACTGGTTCGGCGCCATTTCTTTAAGGTATTTAGGCAAAAGGCATAAATGATAATCCTGTATCCACACAAATGCCTTTTTATCGCCAACTTCTTCGATTATCGTTTTTGCGAATTTTTCATTAACCGTTTTATAATAATCCCAGTCTTCCTTGCGGAATATCGGGCGTTGAAATGCCATATGGCATAACGGCCATAATGCCTCGTTGGAATAACCATAATAATAACCGTTCTCTTGTTCTTTTGTAAGCCATACCCGTTTTAACATATAATTTTGCTTATCCGGCGGAACTTTTATCTTGCCGTATTTATCCGATGCCTTTTTATCGGCTTCGCCGTTTCCGTAAGCAACCCAGAGCCCGTTACAGGCCTGCATTACAGGGTCTAACGCCGTAACAACGCCGCCGGCACCGCGCTGGCATACCATCTTTCCCTTTTTAAACACATTCACATACGGCTGCCTGTTTGATACAACAATAAATAAATAATCCCCCATGTTGTTTTTAATAAGCTGTTGTAAATCTTTTTTCGTCCACATAAATCAATCTCCCTAAACTGCCTTTTCCTGCGAATAGTTTATTGCGCGGATAGGATAAGGTATGATAATGCCCTCTTTAGCATAACGCTCATGCAGCTTTTTTACAAATTCGTGCTTGACGAGATACTGGTCCACAAATTCTTTTGCCCTCAATATTACGGTGAAGTTAATACTGAAATCTCCGAAAGTATGATATCTTATGAATGGCTCAAAATCCGGCACGCCGCCGGTTATCCGGCGCATTATTTCTTTCGCAACCTCGCAGGTTATTTTTTCTACTTTTTTTAAGTCGCTGTTATAATGAACGCCGATATTTATAAGTACTGCCATTTCCTTATCCGGAAGGCAGTAGTTGGTCACTATTGCCTGGGCTAACTTTGAATTAGGAACCAATACTACATTATTAGGCAGCATCCTTATCTGCGTTGTCCTCCAGTTAATATCCGTAACATAACCTTCTTCTTTTGTATCAAGCTTTATGTAATCTCCTACCTTAATCTGCCTTGCCATAATTACATGAAAACCTGAAAATAAATTAGACAGCGTATCCTGCAGCGCCAGGGCAACAGCCAGCCCTCCTATGCCCAGAGTAGCGAGAACCGGCGTTATCGAAATTCCGAGGCTGTTCAATACAACAAGAATGCCGATACCAAAGATTATAATGCGGCTTATATTCTGGGTAAGGGATGTAACCGGAAGCGTTTTTTCAAGTTTAGAGGAATAAACTTTTATAATACCTGAGATTATACTCGCCAACGCCATTGTAACCGACAGCACCCCCAGCGCCATCAAGGCCTTGGCAGACACATTAATAACATTTTCCGGAAGGGTTGAAGCAGCGAGGGCAAAATAAATACCCAGCATCAGAAACCATACTAAAAACGGGCCCTTTGTTGCATTGATTACGATATCATCTATATGGGTTTTGGTGTTTTTGGTCCATTTAATAAGCCTGTCAAACAGGACCTTCCTTAAAATGGCCCCAAAGACAAAACAGGCCAGTATGATCAAAAATGGCGCAGCAATACCGAAAAATAAGGACATATCCACTAAATACCTCCTGGGGGAAATAAAAAAACCGCCCTCTGATTTAAGAGATGGCGGCCCGACCATCAACAAGACCTCCGAAAACAAAACTATTTCCGGACCCAAAAGTATCCATTCACCTGAAATTATTTATCATTTTCTTTGATTATAAGCCATATACATAAAAAATGCAAATGAATTCTAGGGCGCCTGACAGGAAAAAAACATTGACGGCTTGCAATTACCGTAGTAATCTATACGAAAGTATAATATTATGAAGAAAAAAGTATTAGGAATAGTGGGCTCGCTGGAAATAGAGCTTGAAGGCACCGAAGATACCATGCTTATGGTTCTATCCGGCCAGGTAGATAATTATACCGCAGGCGAGATAACAAAATTAATCAATGAGCATATAAATAACGGCAACCTTAAGGTCGTGATAGATTTAACGAATGTGGATTATTTAGACAGCGCCGGCTTGAGCGCAATTATATCCTCAAAAATAAGGCTTGCCAAAAGAAAAGGCGCTCTTAGGCTTGCGGGCTTAAAAGGTAAGGCCAAGGAAGTATTTGATATTTCGAATCTTACGCAGATGTTTGATATATATCCAAGCCGCGAAGCAGCTTTCGAAAATTTTTAAAGTTTAATAACTATCAACGTAATATCGTCATGCTGGGGCGCTTTGCCCTGGAACTTGCGCATATCTTTTAATATATCTTCTATTATTTTTTCAGGTTTTTTATGCGATGACGCCGCTAGCACGACCTTAAGCCTTTCCTCTCCAAATTCTTCCTTTTTGCGGTTCCATGCCTCTGTAACTCCGTCTGTATATAAAAGATAGATGTCGCCTGGTTCATACGGTATGGTATTGCGCACAAAATCGATACCATCCATTATGCCTATTGCGGTGGCGCTCTCTACTTTAAGCGCATTGCTTAATTTATTTTTATTTACCTTTATGACAGGCAAATGCCCGGCATTTACGATATCTATAAGTTTTTGTTTTGTGTCTATTATCATATAGCACAAAGTAACGAACAGCCCGGAGGTTGATTCAATGGATATCTGGTCATTTAACCGGGAGATCGCGGCCTCGGGCGTATTTTGAGTCCTGGAATGAAACCTGAACTCACTTACAGTCTTCGCCATAAACAATGCGGCAGGAACGCCTTTCCCTGAGACATCGCCTATCATAATACCTGTCTTGTTTTCGGAAATTTCCACGAAATCATAAAGATCCCCGCCTATAGTACGCGCGGGATTCATTACGCCGGCTATTTCCATGCCTTCCTTAGCCGGAGGCATTTCTTTAAGAAAGCTCTTTTGTATCGTATATGCGATATCGAGCTCTTTTTCCATAAGCATGCGCCTGTTTCTCTCGGATATATATTTATAAAATGTGGATGAAATATACACCAGGGAAATAAATATAAGCGGATAAAATAAATCCATCCATATATTAAAAAACACGAAGATAAAAAAAACAAGCAGCCCAAAGGCCAGTAAAAAGCTTACGGCTGCGATAAGGCCTTTAAGCGGTTTTAATTTAAGCGTTAAAAAACTAGTAATAATTCCCAGCAATATGATAAGCAGGGCATTAACAGGCCTGTCTGCGCGCTGAATAAAATTGTTCGTAAGTATGGAATTTATAAAATTTGCGTGCACGCCGACCATCGGATAATTTGCTTCCATCGGCACAGGATTTAAATCATGGGTTCCTGTGGCTGTAAGGCCTATTATGCATATCTTATCTTTAAAAATTTCGAGGTCTAAGATTGGTTTTTCGCCGCTTTCTATCTGCAGATAGGAACTTAATATGTCTATGAACGAATAATGCTTAAAAGATTTTACCCATAAATCCGAAAAGTTTATTATAATATTGCCTCTTTCGTCTATCGGGATTTTTATATCGGGAGACATTACCACAAGGCCTTTATCTGTTTTTATTTTGTTTAACGGTATGTTCAGATAATCGCAGGCCGTAAGAAAAGAAAGCTGCGGTTGCAATTCATTATTATAATCGATAAAAACCGGCACGCGCCTTCGCTTTCCATCTATGTCCGGGACTATGTTTATATGCCCCATGCCGCGGGCCGCCTTATCCAGCCCTTCAAAAGGAAATATCTCAAGGCCATCTGCCTGCGGAAATACGCATCCGGGTTTTCGCGTTTTATTGAGCCTGAATGCCTCGGCGAGGTAAACCTTACGGGAAGCCTTGACTGCATCAAGCAGGTCCTGGTCGGATAATTCGCTCTGACTCTGCGTAAATACAATATCAAACACAACGGAAGATGCGCCGTATTTCGTCAGCACATCTACCAGCCGCGCGTGAAATTCCCTGTCTATGGGCCAGGAGCCCAGCTGTTCCAGGGTATCCTGCGCTATTTCTATTATTATGATTTTGTCGCTGGTTTTCTGATGAGGCCTTGTTTTAAATCTTAAATCCAGAGTTGCAAGTTCGAATGTCTCGAATATTTTAAGGTAAGAAACAGCTGCGGCTAAAACACATATAAAAATAATCGCGATTATTTTTATCGCATTACTGCTTATATAGAATGATTTTTTTGAGGGCATTGTTATTAGAAGAATATACGGGCGCCGGCGCTGGCGGCAGAATCAGAATACCTGTTTAACGGTTCATTGGAATAATTCTGCATATAGGCATAGCCGATGTTTACGTAACAAGACTTGTACACTTTATAATAAGCTGAGGCGCCCAGAGTCATTGTCTTTTGTTTTTCTACAGCGCTTAAGTCTAATTTACGGCGGCTTGTAAAATCCTTGTACCTGTAACTGCCGTATGCCGTAAGATACAGGTTTTTTAATACCGGCGCTGTAAATGACGCGCCGGTTTTATATGCGGTGTAATCATAATAATCCATATATTCGTCGTTGGAGTCATTAAAATCTATCCTTTCTTCCAGTCTGAGCAATATCTTATTTATGCGCTGGCCTGCGGTAAAAGTAACGGTATGCCTGTGGTCCTCTCTGTGGCTGCCTAATTCCCTGCCCGAACCGTCTCTGATAAGTTTTTTATCATAATCATATATTCTGAAATCGTAACCTGCCTTCAGGAATAAATTTTTATTGAAATAATACTGCAGCGCCGATAACGGCCCATACGCAAGGTATGTACCTGTTTTATCGTTTAAATAATAATTAGAATCCGCGCCATAGCCCGCTTTCAGGGAGAGATTAGGCATTAAATCATAAGCAAAAAAAGCAGCGGCTTCATTATTTACCACATCCAAATCCGTATACTGTCCATAAAAAAGCCCTGTAAAATCATATTCTATGCCGGCCTTAAGATTGGGCGTTATTTTATAATTCGCATCCAGCGATAAGGCAGGCTGCGTAAAACTATCGCCTTTTCTCGATGAATCCAGAAATACATTTCTTTCATATCCTTCCTTAACGGATGGAGTAAATTTAAAATTAAATACCTGATTTTCGGCTATGGCTGAATACATATACAGCACATTTATTGCAGCGCATAACCATACTATTATATTAATTTTTTTTATCAACATATGATTGATTTGGCTAAGAAAGCTCGCCTACTGAGCCCTGGCTGCCTCCGGATGACTCAGGCATTGCATCATCGCGCCTTTTTTCCTCGTCCTTTTCGAGCCTATCATCGTTACGGGTCTCTAGATTTTCATTTTCCAGGCCTTGGGCCTGTTCTATATCTTCGGCCTGCGCATCATCTTCCTGCGGTTTTTGGAGATCGCGCATATTTTCCGACATATTTTCCTTAAAATCATACCATTCATCCTGTTCTTCCTGATCCAACGGCATTAATTCTCCCGGAGGCGAAAATTGCTCAATTGTGCATTTATAACCTTCTTCTATTATCTTTTCTTCGGTCAATGACCCGTCTTTGTTTATGCCCTGCGCATAAGATTTATCTTCATAGCAGCCGGTAGTTGTATTGTTTTCGCCTGCCTGGGCAAACATGCCTGATCCTGCTACGCCGCATACGGCCGTCGGCGTACGAAGCTGAAACCTTGATTTTTTCGAAGCAGGCCCAAGCAGAGCAAGTATTTTGCCGCGCTTAAGGGATGCCTTTTTAGCTGCCGCGTCTTCAAGCGTAAATTCACTGTTTTCTTCTATGCTTATTATATTCTTTAAATCATCACTGACGGCAATTTCGGCGCTTGAATCTTTTTGCGTCTTTATGCTGCCGCCGTTTTTTAATAACATGCCTTTGTTTGCGCTTATCCATTGCGCGCTTTCAGGCTGGCGCACTTTTACATCACCGTCGGATTTTATTATTTTCGCGCCTATGGTCTGCGAAAGCGCCGGTACGGAAAAAATGCATAAAACTGCCGCAAATAGGATAATTTTTTTAAGCATAGTTATCTCCGTTTATCTTTTTTGGTATCGCTGTCATTCGTTTTTTCCTTTGTCTTAACAAGAAGCTTCCACGGGTTTCTCTTTATGTCATCGGAAAATTCTTCAAAGTTGGCTGCTGTATTCTTGAATTTTTCAATCATAATATCTACATTGCCTCTGTTTGTCACAACCATCTCGTCTAAATGCTGGGTGAGCTTGCGTATATCGCCTGCCGTAGCCTCAATTTCCGTCGCAAGCTTTTTAGCCGTATCTATCAATTCTTCCATAGACGCAGGGTCTTCTCCCTGAATAATAGTCCCCGGCTTTAAAAACAGCGCCCCACTGGGCCCATCTGTTAATTCCACGTATTTTTCCCCCATAAGCCCGAGCATGCTGACATATGCCTTGCTGCCTTCTCTTACTTTCGCGCTTTCTTTCAAAATAAGAGTAAGCATTATTTTGGTCTCATCTCCGTTATAAACTATATCCACGTCCTTAACCTGGCCTGCTTCGACGCCTCTAAGCCTTACAGGGGCATTTTTTTCAAGCCCACTTACCCAGTTAAAGGCTGTTTTTAATTCATAGGTTTTCTCTGAGCCCATGAAATTTCCCAAGGCCACAGTAAAAAGCGCGAGTATACCTAAGGATATTAAAATTAAAAAGCCTGTTTTTATTTCATTCGCCATACCTTTTGCCATTTTTTTGTTCCTCCAAAATTTACAAAGTAAATTTTGTCCCGAGCGCTACTAAGACGCCTGCCGGCCGGCGACAAGTGCAAGCATCTTGCATTAGCGAAGGGCTAAAATTTATTTTTTATTCCGTTAATTGTTTCAAATAATCCCCGCCTGACTGGAAAAAGTTTATCGGTCCGTCGGGGCTTCCCATTATAAATTGCTGCACCCTTTCATCGCTTGAATTTTTTATTTCATCCGGGGTGCCTTCCGCTATTACCTTTCCCTCATAAAGCATGACTATCCTGTCTGCAATGGTAAAAACGCTTTTCATATCATGCGTTACCACCACTGAGGTAATCTGTAATTTCTTGCTTAAATCAAGTATAAGTTTATCTATGACTCCGGCTACTATTGGGTCCAGGCCTGCGGTAGGTTCATCGTAAAATATAATTTCCGGATCCAGCGCAATTGCGCGCGCAAGCCCTACGCGTTTGCGCATACCGCCCGAAAGCTGTGACGGCATAAGGCGTTCAAAACCGCGTAATCCCACCAGCTCAAGCTTCATTTTTACTATTATATTCATTATATTTTCATCAAGCCTGGTATGCTCTCTCAACGGCAGCAATATGTTATCTTCGACATTCATCGAATCAAAAAGCGCCGCATTCTGGAATACCATGCCCATTTTTTTTCTGATTTTATCGAATTCGTTTTCCGGCAGCTGGTTTATATCTTTATCATATAAAAGAATTTTTCCGGAATCGGGGTTATAGGAACGGATTATGTGGCGAAGCAGCGTAGACTTGCCGCATCCGGAACCGCCCATAATGACTACGGTCTCGCCTTTGTAAATTTTTAAATTTACTTCATTCAGCACGCGCCTTGCGCCGAAATCCTTGACCAGGCCCTGTACTTGTATTACGATTTCTTTTTTTGTTTCCATATATCACATATTTGAAAAATAAAATATTCCTGTAATTACGCAATCCGCCAATATTATTAAGATAAAACTTGTAACAACACTCGATGTTGTGGAATTTCCCACTCCCTCGGCACCGCCTTTGGTGGTTAAACCCATATGGCTGCCTATAACGGAAATTATCCCGGCAAAGACGAATGATTTAAATAGCCCGGTATATATATCCTTGATTTCCAGAAACTGCAGCGTTTTATCTATATACATGCCGCTGCTTAATTTTAAATTAAAAACTCCTATTAACCAACCGCCGAACATGCCTGTCAAATCCGCAAAAATAGTCAGGCACGGAAGCATTATCATAAGCGCCAGTATGCGCGGAAGCACCAAATACCTTATAGGATTAATTGCGAGTGTCTGCATGGCCTCTATCTGCTCGGTAACTTTCATACTGCCTAATTCAGCGGTGATCGCCGCGCCGACCCTGCCTGCAACCACAAGGGCGGTTAAAACAGGGGATAGCTCCCTTGCCATAGATACAGCAACAAGGCTTGCTACATACATTGTCGCGCCTAATTGTTGAAGCTGATAAGCGCTCTGCATTGCAAGCACTATTCCGGTAAACAATGCCACAAAAAATACTATCAGGATACTTCTTACTCCGGAAAACATCATCTGCTCGAATAAGCTGTCTCTTGAAACAAACTTACCCTTAAACGGGCCTATAACAAGCCAGTATACTACCTCTGCCAGAAGCGTGGTAATTTCCACTATCTGCCGTTTCAGATTCAGCGCAAGGTTTCCTATGCCGGCTATAAAATCTCTCATATACTGGTTACCTTAAAAATTGGCTTTTGCCTGTTCGGAAGTTTCGTATATTTCAAATAATTTATCAAGTTTTGTTATCTCAAACAGGCTTTTTACTTTATCCGCCAGATTGGACAGCCTGAGTTTTCCTCCGTATTTCCTGGTTTTTTTAAGCATTTCCACAAGCGTTGCTAACCCGGAGCTGTCTATGTAAGACACATTATCTAAATCAAGGACTATCTTTTTCTCCTGCTTGCCGGTTAACTCATCCAGATTTTTTCTTATATCCGGCGATGAATTGATGTCTATATCGCCGGTTATACTGCATATAACCATGTCATTTTGCCTTGTTTTGTTTATCTGCATATTTACCATGCCCTTTCTCGCTATTTAAGGTATTTTACCATTGTAATCTTGCTTCCGGATTTATTGAATGAAACCTCATCCATAAGGCGCCTTATTAAGTATACTCCTCTGCCGCTTGTATTCAACAGGTTTTCTTTGGTGGTCGGATCAGGTATTTTTTTATAATCGAATCCGTTTCCTGAATCTTCTACAGATGCCATAAATTTCCCGCCTGAAATACAATAACTTACTTTTATGGGCAGGTTTTTGTTATTTTTGTTTCCGTGTTTTACGGCGTTTATCAGCGCCTCTTCGAGGCACAACCTTATATCAAAAGAAACCGCTTCGCCTGCGGCGCAAGAATCCAGAAGCCTTAATATATCTTTCACTAGGCCGTCTATCTCCTGGCCAAGCCCGTGTATTTGCGCCAGATAGGTGTTACTCATTAAATATGCCGATTTTCCTGAACTTATCATACCGGTTTTTAAGCATTTCTTCTTTTGACATAGATGAAATTGCTTTGAGATTTTTCAGAATAACAGCCTTCAGGAATTTTGCCGCTTCTTCCGCATTGCGGTGCGCGCCGCCCAACGGCTCTTTCACCAACTCGTCTATTATGCCCATTTGAAGAAGCTGCTGCGCAGTCATTTTTAAAACCGCTGCTGCTTCAGGCGCCTTGGTTTTGTCTTTCCATAATATTGCGGCACAGCCTTCCGGAGAGATAACAGAATAATAAGCATTTTCCATAACGCATATCCTGTCGCCTACGCCTATACCTAACGCGCCGCCTGATCCTCCTTCTCCTATTACGACGACTATAATAGGCGAGGCTATCTGCATCATCTCGCGTAAATTATAAGCTATGGCTTCGGCCTGGCCGCGTTCTTCCGCGCCCACGCCCGGATAAGCGCCGGGCGTATCTATAAAACAAACTATCGGTATGCCGCATTTTTCCGCAAGTTTCATAAACCTCAAGGCCTTCCTGTAACCTTCAGGGTGCGCGCTGCCGAAATTGCGTTTTAAATTTTCTTTTATATCACGGCCCTTCTGATGGCCTATAACCATAATTTTAAAACTATCCAATTTTGCCAGGCCGCATATAATTGCTTTATCGTCTGCAAAATTTCTGTCGCCGTGAAGTTCTATAAAATCCGACATGATTAAACTGATATAATCCAGAGTATACGGCCTTTTAGGATGCCTTGATATCTGCACCCTTTGCCAGGCGCTTAGGTTTTCGAATACCTCATGCTTTACCCCGTCAAGTTTTGATTCAAGCTTTGAAATTTCGCTTTGTAAGTCTATTTTTTCCGTAGAGGTAAATTTTTTAAGCTCTTCTATTTTTCTTTCAAGCTCCAGGATGGGCTTTTCAAATTCTAATCCGCTTCCCTGCATTGTTAAAAAATCTCCTAATCGGTTATCGTTACTTCGGTGCCGGCAGGCACTATCGCATATAGCTCTTCCACTTCGGCATTTCGCATCCTTACACAGCCTTCTGTGCACTGAAAACCTATACTGGCAGGGTCTATTGTGCCGTGAATTCCGTATCCGGGATTATCTATGCCCATCCACCGGGTACCCAGGACATTCTCCGGGCTATCGGGCGGGATTACCCCTTTAGCGCTGTACCAGGGCGGGTCTATTAGTTTATTTACTATTTTAAATGTTCCCACCGGAGTGCAGTTGCCTTTACCGGTAGATACATTATATACCTTAAACACCGTTCCGTCGCTAAGCAAAGTAAGGATGTTCTGCGATTTATCCACCACTATAGAAAAAGTGCTTTTTTGAACCTTTAATTTTCTGCCCGGTACTATAACATCCCGCGTAAGACTGTTCGCTTTTTTTATAAGCTCCGTAGTGGTGTTAAACTTTTTCGCTATTTTTTCCAGCGAATCTCCCGGGGTTATTTCATAAAGCTGGCTGTCTGCGGTAAGAACTGATGAAAAAAGTATTTTTATATTCAGATCGTATATTTTATCGTATATCTGCTGCAGGCTGTTGTCGTTTTTGGAATCCGTCAACGCCTTCTCGTATATGCTCCTGGCCTTTAAAAGATCCCCCTGCGCCTGGGCTGCGTCAGCTTCCGGGGATTTAAAATCAACGGAAGAAGACGACGTATTTTTATGAGTGTAAAAATAAAAAACCAGCAACGCGGCTAAAATCACAACAATAAACGCAGCCGCCCTAAGAAGATTGTTCTTCATGGAATCTGACCTTTCTTATTCTTTAGTTGTTTTTATAAAATATTGTACATAACATAGGCGCAGACAATGCCTAAAATTACGCCGATAAATACCTGAAAAGGGGTGTGCCCGATCAGTTCTCTTAATCGGTCTTCTTTGATTGGTTTTTGAAAATATAGGTCTTCGAACATTTTATTCAATATCTCCGCCTGCCTGCCGGTCGAGCGGCGTACCCCCTGGGCATCAAACATCGTGATAACCGTAAAGATAAACGCCAGCGCAAACAGGGCGGAATTATAGCCGCACTGAAGGCCCACAGAAGTTGCAAGCGCCGATACTCCGGCACAGTGGGAACTCGGCATGCCGCCGGTGCCGACAAACCATTTAAAATTAAACTTCTTTTCTTCGAATATGCCTATTATTACTTTTATAGACTGGGCTATAATCCAGGTAAGCAACGTTATAATAAATATTTTATTTTCACTTAATGCTATAAAAAAATCCAACACAAGAACCTTTCTTCCTTAAAACTGCCTGCCGTAAAAACAAGCTACTATTCTTCCTATTATAACGGGCTTATCTTCCAGAAATTGAATCCCTGTATCATAATAACCGAGTATTTCTTCGTTGCCGAATATCTCTACCGGCCTTGACCATACCACTGTTGCCTTTATGGCATAACTGCCATGAGCAGCAGGTTTTGCTGCATTTTTCGGCAACATTATACTTATATTAAGTTTAGTGCCGGGTAAAAGCTTTTCAGTAATAGAAATACAGATTCCGCCTCCGCTTATATTTTTGCTGACGGTATTTTTTAAATCATGCGGACGCGTCAAAACTTCGTAGTTCAGCTTGAGCGGGAGATTTAATCTTTCGTATAAGCGTTCTTCCTTTGCTACCTTTTCTTCCATAATCTCCTCTCTTAGAATAAAAATTATATCATAACAA
>JAFGKX010000142.1 GCA_016928375.1 Candidatus Omnitrophota bacterium
CCCTCGCTAGTATAAGATGCTCGCATCTTAGTAGCGCTCGGGACAAAATTTACTTCGTAAATTTTGGAGAAAAAAATGGCAAAACGGACAAAAGAAGAGATACTGAAGCTGGTGAAGGAAAATGATGTAAAGTTTATCAGGTTGTGGTTTACGGATGTAATGGGGCAGGTTAAAAGCTTTTCTATAACAGACGAAGAATTAGAAGGCGCCCTTGAAAACGGCATGGGTTTTGATGGTTCTTCTATAACAGGGTATCAGGATATTGAGGAATCAGACATGATAGCAATGCCCGATCCGGATACTTTTGTAATATTGCCCTGGCGCCCGAAAGAAAAAGCAGTAGCAAGAATGATATGCGATATCTTAACCCCGGACAAGACCCCCTATGAAGGAGATCCGCGCTATGTCCTTAAAAGAGCCCTTAAAAGAGCCAAGGACATGGGTTTTGATCACTTCTATTTAGGACCGGAACTCGAATTTTTTTATTTTAAAAGCGATGGCGGTACAGATATCCTTGATAAAGGCGGATATTTTGATCTGACGACCCTAGATGTTGCAAGTGATTTAAGGCGCGAAACAGTCCTGGCTCTCGAATCCATGGGCGTACAGATTGAATATTCGCATCACGAAGTAGCGCCATCCCAGCATGAAGTCGATATGAAATACAAAGATGCCCTTATGATGGCTGATAATGTTATAACATATAAGGTGACTGTAAAAGAGATAGCGAGCAAATTCGGCGTATACGCGACTTTTATGCCAAAACCGATCTTTGGCCAAAATGGCTCGGGCATGCATACGCATCAGTCGTTATTTAAAGGAAATAAAAATATGTTCTTTGACGCAAAATCCAAAGATAACCTTTCCGAGATAGCGCGCAGTTATATTGCCGGGCTTTTGAAACACTCGCAAGAAATATGCGCTATATTTGCGCAGACAACCAATTCTTATAAAAGGCTTGTGCCCGGATATGAAGCGCCTGTTTATATAGCATGGAGCAGAAGAAACAGGAGCGCCTTGGTCAGGGTCCCGCATTACTACCCAGGGAAAGAACAGGCGACAAGATGCGAATTCAGGGCCTGCGACCCGGCATGTAATCCGTATCTGACATTTGCAGCCATGCTTCATGCCGGACTTGACGGCATTGAGAAAAACTACAAAGTACCAGCGCCTATGGAGCAGAACCTGTATCATCTGACAGATGCCGAAAGAAAAGAAAAAAATATAGAGACTCTGCCGGACAGCTTGGGCCAGGCAATAGCCATAGCCGAGAAGAGCGCGCTTGTAAAGAAGGTATTGGGAGAACATATATTCCCGAGGTTTATAGAGCTTAAAAGAAAAGAATGGGACGATTACAAGGTACAGGTTCCTCAGTGCGAGTTGGATAAGTATCTTTCGATACTGTAAATAACACCGTAGTTTTTCCGTTATGTCCACCCCGCACAGGGGCGGGCATAACTATATTTTTTTGTTTAAGGATGCATAAATTTTAAGCAGGGTGAATATGATTGGTCAGGAAAATATAGAAGAATATTTTTTAAAGGCTGGCGAAGGCCAGGTCTACTGCATTGCCATAGACGAAATAGGGCGGTTGCTTATAGAAAAAGCCCTTGAGAAGACGCAGGGGAATAAGGTCCTGGCATCAAAAATCTTAGGCCTTAACCGCAATACTCTTCATACGAAGATAAAAAAACTGCAGATAGACGTTGATAGGTTTAAATCATGAGATATGATCATTTTCCGAAAAAACAAGGGCTGTATGACCCGCGCTTTGAGCATGATAGCTGCGGCGTAGGGTTTGTCTGCGATATAAAGGGTAGAAAATCGCATGATATAATAAAAAAAGGCATAAAGGTACTTAACCGCTTAAGCCACCGCGGCGCTGTCGGAGCCGATCCAGACACAGGAGACGGAGCGGGAATACTTATACAGATCCCGCATAAGTTTTTTATGAAGGAATGCTCAAAGCTTAATATTCCGCTTCCCGAAAAAGGTGAATACGGGACAGGTTTTGTATTTTTGCCAAGGGATAAAAAAGAAAGAACATCCTGTATTGAAATTATCGAAAATACAGTAAAAAAAGAAAAAAAAGTCCTTTTGGGCTGGCGCGAAGTGCCCTTGAACAGTTCTATCATAGGCAAAACAGCAAAGCAGACAGAGCCGGTAATACTACAGGTATTTTTAGGCGAAGAAAACGGCGTAAAAGACCAGGATGATTTTGAAAGGTATCTCTATATTATACGGCGCGAGATCGAGAATTCTATCCGCCGATCGGATATAGCAGGCAAGGCCTTTTTCTATATAACAAACTTATCTTCCAGGACAATAAGCTATAAAGGCCTTTTAATGCCTCATCAGCTTGATAAGTATTTTCTTGACCTGAATGACGCGGATTTGGAAAGCGCTGTCTGCCTTGTGCATTCCCGATACAGCACAAATACCTTTCCGACCTGGGACCTTGCGCAGCCGTTTCGGTTCCTTGCGCATAACGGAGAGATCAATACATTAAGGGGAAATATAAACTGGATGAAGGCGCGCGAAAGACTGCTTGCAAGCACATTCTTCGGGCCTGATATAGAAAAAATAAAACCGGTTATAATAGAAGGCGGAAGCGATTCCGCTTCCATAGATAATATTTTCGAACTTCTGGTACTTTCAGGCAGGTCTTTGCAGCATGCGATGATGATGCTTATACCCGCTGCCTGGGAACACGATAGATTTATAACAAAAGAACTAAAAGAGTTCTACAGATATCACGCCTGTTTTATGGAGCCGTGGGACGGCCCTGCTTCAATAGCATTTACCGACGGGGAAAAAATAGGGGCAATCCTTGATAGAAACGGTTTGCGCCCGTCAAGATACCTTGTTACGAAAAATGATTTAGTGGTAATGGCCTCGGAAGTAGGCGTTTTGGATATAGACCCCGCTGAAATAAAATTTTCAGGAAGACTTGAGCCCGGAAAAATATTTTTTATAGATACATCGCGCGGAGTAATAGTAGAGGATTCGGAAATAAAAAAGGAAATGGCGAAGAAAAAACCATACGGTAAATGGAACAAGGAAAGTTTATTGGATCTTGACAGCATAACCGGCACATCACAGGCAAGCAGCGCAGCAGAAGGCGTAGCCAGCCGCTTGAAAGCATTCGGTTATACAAGAGAGGACATGAAAACGATAATAAAGCCCATGGCAGAAGAGGCAAAAGAGCCCATTGGCTCCATGGGTAACGATACCCCGCATGCCTTTTTATCGAAAAGGCCCGTGATGTTATATGATTATTTTAAGCAATTATTCGCGCAGGTCACGAACCCGCCGATAGACCACATCCGCGAAAAGGTCGTTATGGGCATAGAGAGTTATGTCGGCTCTGAAAAAAATATACTTGATGAAACGCCGGGGCATAGCCACAAGCTTATAATCAAAAGCCCCATACTTACCAACAGTGAAATGGAAAAGATAAGGTCTATAGGAATAAATAGTTTTCGCACCAAAACAATATATACATTTTTTAATATTGCGGATGAAAATGGTTTTGAAAGGGCCCTTGAGAGGATATGCTTTGAGACGGAATACGCCATAGAGAAAGGCTATTCATTTATTATCTTAAGCGACCGCGGATCCGACAAAGAACATATCGCGCTTCCGGCGCTTCTTGCCGTAGCTGCGGTGCATCATCACCTTGTGAGAAAGTCCATACGCTCTCAGGCGGGGCTTTTTGTAGAAAGCGCCGAGCCGAGAGAAGTGCATCATTTTGCGCTTTTGATAGGCTATGGTGCAGACTGCATAAACCCTTATTTAGCATATGAGGCCGTGAAATACCTTATCAGTGAAAATGAAATCAATCTGAATATTGAAAAAGCGCTCCAAAACTACAGGGAATCTATAAATGAAGGCATAATGAAAATATTATCCAAAATGGGCATATCTACCCTGCGCAGTTACAGAGGCGCGCAGATGTTTGAGGCGCTGGGCATCGGACAGAATGTCATAGATAAATATTTTACAGGAACAGTTTCGCGCATAGGCGGAGTAAACTTAAGCGGTATAGCAGAAGAAACTTATAAAAGACATAAAGAGGCATACCCTGCTTCGGCTCCTGCCAATTATCTGCCCACAGGCGGAATCTATCAATGGAAACGAGACGGAGAACATCATCTTTGGAATCCGGCCACTATTGCCGCTTTGCAGGATGCGAGCAGGCAGAATGATTATGAAAAATATAAATATTTTGCAGCGCTTATAAATGACCAATCGCAAAATCCGACTACGCTAAGGGGGCTTCTTAAATTCAAAATCAGAAACGCTGTTCCCCTGGAAGAAGTAGAGGGCGCAGAAGAAATAGTAAAGAGGTTCGTTACCGGAGCTATGAGTTTCGGTTCAATAAGCAGGTTTGCCCACGAAACTATCGCCTTGGCTATGAACAAACTCGGGGCAAAGTCGAATACTGGTGAAGGCGGAGAAGACCCCGCGCGTTTTTCCCCGCTTAAAAACGGCGACTCAAAAAGAAGCGCCGTAAAACAGGTGGCATCAGGCAGATTCGGCGTTACGGCAAATTATCTTGTAAATGCCGACGAAATCCAGATAAAAATAGCGCAAGGCGCAAAACCCGGCGAAGGAGGCCAACTGCCCGGGCATAAGGTAAGCGAGATTATCGCAAAGACCCGTTATACGACGGCAGGCGTTACGCTGATATCGCCTCCGCCGCATCATGATATTTATTCCATAGAAGACCTGGCCGAACTCATTTTTGATTTAAAAAGCATCAACCCGAGAGCGCGTATAAGCGTAAAGCTTGTTTCGGAAATCGGTGTCGGCACAGTAGCAGCAGGCGTGGCAAAGGGCCATGCTGATATGATCCTGATTTCAGGCGGAGACGGCGGCACAGGGGCATCTCCGAGGAGTTCCATAAGGCATGCCGGCCTTCCATGGGAATTGGGGCTTTCGGAAACGCACCAGACCCTTGTTTTGAATAATCTGCGCACGCGCGTAAGGCTGCAGACAGACGGACAGATGAGGACAGGAAGAGATGTCGCTATTGCGGCTTTACTTGGAGCGGAAGAATACGGATTTTGCACGGCCGCCTTGATAATATTGGGCTGTGTAATGTTGAGGCATTGCCATTTAAACAACTGTTCCGTAGGTATTGCCACCCAGGATGAATTATTGCAGAAGAGATTCAGGGGTAAGCCCGAATACCTTATAAATTATTTTCGTTTTGTGGCTGAAGAGCTGCGCCAGATCATGGCCCAGCTCGGCTTTAGGCGCGTGGATGAGATGATAGGAAGGACCGATGCGCTGGAACTAAACCAGGACATAATACCGCCCAAGGCAAAGGGCGTAGATTACTCGAAGATATTGTATAGGCCGGAGTCCGATGCAGCCAGCTATTGCACTGAAAAACAAACACACAACATATACGATATTATAGACATAAAGCTTATTAAGCTTGCAAAGAAAGCGCTGGAGGCGCGCGAACCTGTAAAAATAGAATTGACCATACGCAATGTCGACAGGGCCACAGGGGCGATGTTGAGCGGTGAAGTATGCAAGAGGTACGGAGAGAACGGGCTGCTTGAAGACACGATCTGCTGCAAATTTACCGGAATAGCGGGCCAGAGCTTCGGCGCTTTTCTGATGAACGGAGTAACACTTGAGCTGGAAGGGCTTGCGAATGACTATGTCGGAAAAGGGATTTCCGGGGGAAAGATTATTATTTATCCTGACAGGCGGGCTGACTACGAACCGGATAAAAATATCATAATAGGAAATACTACATTTTACGGCGCTATCAGAGGCGAGGCGTATATTTCCGGCGTTGCGGGAGAAAGGTTCTGTATAAGAAATTCCGGGCTTTATGCGGTTGTCGAAGGCGTAGGCGATCATGGCTGCGAATACATGACCGGCGGGCGCGTAGTAATAATAGGAAAGACAGGAAAAAATTTTGCCGCAGGTATGTCCGGAGGCATTGCATACGTCTATGACGAAAGCAATGATTTTAAAAATAGATGCAATACGGAAATGGTATTGTTGGAAAAAACGGAAGATAACGACAAGGAAACGCTCGAAAGGCTTTTGCATAACCACCATAGATACACAAAAAGCCGTAAGGCCAAAATTATTCTGGATAACATCAATGAAGAGATAAAAAAATTTATTAAGGTAATGCCCATCGAATATAAACAGGTAATCAAGGGTTTTAAATCGGGACAGGCAATAGGCCTGACGGAGGTTTCAGATGGGTGACCCAAGGGGTTTTATAAAAATAAGGCGGCAAGATATGCCATACAGGCCTGTATGCGAGCGAATCAAAGATTATGATCATGTAATTTTGGAACGGACCGATAAACAATCAACAGAACAGGCTTCGCGGTGCATGGATTGCGGCACTCCTTTTTGTCATTGGGGATGCCCCATAGGTAGTTATATACCCGAATGGAACGACCTCGTATTTCACGGCCATTGGGAACGTGCTTTTGAGCTCCTGGAAGCCGCAAACAATATGCCCGAAATTACAGGAAGGATTTGCCCTGCATCATGTGAATATGCCTGTGTTTTGGGTTTAAACGATGATCCTGTTACTGTTAAAGAAAATGAACTGGCTATTATAGAATATGCTTTTAAGAAAAAGATCATAAAGCCCAATAAGCCCGCCCAGAGGAGCGGCAAGAAAATAGCTGTTGTCGGTTCAGGCCCAGCCGGTTTATCATGCGCAGCCCAGCTTAATAAAGCCGGCCATAACGTTACGGTTTTTGAGAAGCATGACAAGATAGGCGGAATATTGCGCTACGGCATACCGGATTTCAAATTGGGCAAATGGATAATCGACAGGCGTATAGATATCTGGAAAAAAGAAGGCATTAAATTTGAAACGAATATCGATGTCGGGGCAGATTATCCTGTGCCAAAATTATTAGGCGAGTTTGATGCTATTGTTATTGCCTGCGGCTCGCGCGTTCCGAGAGACCTCGCTATCGAGGGGCGAGAGCTTCACGGGATCCATTTTGCGATGGATTATTTGATACAGGCAAACAAGCGTTTTTGCGGAGAAAAAATACCGAAGGATAGTCTGATAGACGCAAAAGGAAAGAAGGTGCTGGTTATCGGGGGAGGCGATACAGGAGCTGACTGTATAGGAACAGCTCACAGGCAAGGGGCAAGCTGTGTTGTGCAGATAGAAATACTGCCCAAGCCCCCTGAATGCAGGACCGGAGAATTTCCATGGCCTAAATATCCGATGCTCCTAAAAACATCCTCAAGCCACGAAGAAGGCGGCGAAAGAAAATGGTCTATCCTTACGAAAAAGTTTATCGGAAAAAACAGTGCTATTACGAAGGTTCGGTGCGTGCAGGTCGAATTTATAAAAGATGGAAAACAGGCTTGTCCGGTTATGAAAGAAGTTCCAAACAGCGATTTTGAAATAGAAGCGGATCTTGCCTTGCTTGCAATAGGATTTTTGCACCCGAAACAAAAAGGGCTTGTGGAAGATTTAGGGCTAAAATTAGGCAAGGCCGGCAATGTAGCAACTGACGCATCTTTTATGACATCGGTCAATAAGATATTTTGCGCAGGAGATATGCGCCGCGGGCAATCGCTTGTCGTATGGGCGATAAGCGAGGGTAGATGCGCCGCCCACAATGTAGATAAATTTCTTATGGGGGAAAGCAATCTACCCATATTATAAATTTCGGAGAATAATATGATAACTACTGGTTTAAACGGCCTGGATGATGTAATAACAGGCTTAAGAAAAGGCGATAATGTTGTATGGCAGGTAGAAGACATCAAAGATTACCTGGAATTCGTAGACCCTTTTGTCAAAAAAGCAGCCCTCGATAAAAAGAAAATCATATACATGAGATTCGCTTCGCATAAACCTTTGTTGGAAGCCAAGGATAAAGTAAAAATACACAACCTTGACGCAAGCACGGGATTTGAGTCTTTCACGACCAGTGTGAACAGCATAATAACAAAAGAAGGCAGAGGCGCTTACTATGTCTTTGACTGTCTTTCCGATCTTTTGCCGGCATGGGCCACGGACCTTATGATAGGAAACTTTTTTATGGTGACATGCCCATATCTCTATGAACTTGACACTATAACATATTTTGCTATACTACGCGACAAGCATTCTTTCAAAACAATAGCCAGGATAAGGGAAACCACGCAGCTTTTGATGGATGTTTATCGTTGTGAAGGTATTTCATATGTCCACCCCCTCAAAGTATGGAACCGTTATACAAGGACAATGTTTCTGCCTCATACGAAAGACCAGGATAAATTTATACCGCTGACCGATAGCGCTGACGCCGCAAGGCTCCTGTCTCACATAACGGAAAAAAAGGCAGAGGAGGCGAAGAGGAATCTTGACTACTGGGACCTTTTATTCCTTGAAGCCGAGGAGCTTATCAATAAAGGCGCGCCCAAAAAAGATAAAAATAAGATGTTTGATCTTTTATCCAGGATAATGGTATCGCGGGATAAAAAGATTGCCTCGCTTATCAAAAGCAATATGGCGCTGGAGGACCTCATCAGCCTTAAATCGCGGTTAATAGGAACAGGTTTTATAGGAGGCAAGGCCGCGGGAATGCTGCTCGCGCGCAAGATATTGCTTAAGGATAAGTCGTTTAACTGGGATAAGATCTCCGAGGCGCATGATTCATTTTATATCGGCTCGGATGTTTTTTATACATATATAGTGCAAAACAGCTGGTGGAAACTGCGCATGGAGCAAAAAACAAAAGAAGGGTATTTCGAAATAGCGCACGTCCTGAAAGATAAGATGCTCTTCGGAAAATTTCCCGAGGAGGTTATGGAGCAATTTCAGCAGATGATAGAGTATTTCGGCACATCCCCGATAATAGTCCGCTCCTCGAGCCTTCTTGAAGATGGCTTTGGCAATGCGTTTGCGGGCAAATATGAAAGCATATTCTGCGCAAATCAGGGCACGCCGGAAGAGCGATATATCAAATTTGCCGAAGCAGTAAAACGGATTTATGCAAGCACTATGGGGGAGGACGCCCTAAATTACCGGCTGCAGCGAGGCCTTGATAAGAGGGACGAACAAATGGCCCTTTTGGTGCAAAGAGTATCAGGCTCATATCACAAAAACTATTTCTTCCCCGATGCCGCAGGCGTCGGGATATCTTATAATACCTATGTATGGAGCGAGAAAATGGATGCCAAAGCCGGCATGGTAAGGCTTGTGGCAGGGCTTGGTACAAGGGCAGTAAACAGGGTCGAGGGCGATTACGCAAGAATAGTTGCGCTGGATGAGCCTCTTATAAGGCCGTATTCCGATATTAATGACATAAGAAAATTCTCACAGCATGATATGGACCTCATCGATGTCAAAGAAAATATTTTCAAGTCCGTTTCATTTTCGGACCTTACATCCGAAGGGCTTGATCTGAGGCTTAATGAGATAGCCGTAGAAGATGACGATATGGAAAAGCAGATGTCGAAAAAGGGCATGGGCAATAAAGAGTGCTGGATATTGACTTTCGACAACCTGGTGTCGAAAAATACATTCATAAATACATTACGTAAGATACTTAGGGCCCTGGAGGATAATTACAAATATCCTGTCGATATAGAATTTACGATAAATTTTTCCAAAGGTAAAGGTTTTAAGATAAACCTGCTGCAGTGCAGGCCCCTGCAGACGCGCGGGCTGGGCAAGAAAATAGATATTCCGGAAAAAATACCCGCAGAAGAGATCTTATTCGAATCAAAAGGTTATTTTCTAGGAGGCAATATATCCCAGCCCATAAAGCGCATTATCTATGTAAGGCCGGAAAAATACGTGCCGCTCATACAGCGGGATAAATATGAGATAGGCAGGATAGTCGGACGGCTTAACAAGCTGACAGCGAACAGAGAAAAAATACCGACAATGCTTTTAGGCCCGGGTAGGTGGGGAACCTCGACGCCGTCGCTCGGCGTACCCGTATCATTTTTTGAAATAAATAATATGAGCGTTCTTTCCGAGGTGGCCTTTGAGGGAGGTAATCTTGTGCCGGAGCTGTCTTTCGGCACGCATTTTTTCCAGGACCTGGTAGAAAGCAATATCTTTTACGTAGCGCTTTTTCCAAAAGAGGGAAAGAATATTTTCAATGAAAAATTACTGATGAATTCCGCGAATTTGCTGGGAAGGCTTTTGCCTGACAGCTCAAAATACAGCGATGTAATCGGAGTATATGACTTAAGCGAAAAAAATATCAAAATAATGGCTGACATTATTTCTCAAAAGGTGGTATGTTTTTATGATAAATAAAGCAAAGCTTATGCTTGAAGACGGTATGGTTTTTGAAGGAGCATCTTTCGGCGCGCAGGGCGAAAGATGCGGCGAAGCCGTGTTCAATACCAGTATGACGGGTTATCAGGAGATAATCACCGACCCGTCATATAAAGGCCAGATAGTTGCCATGACCTATCCTTTAATAGGCAATTACGGCGTAAACACCGAAGACGTGGAATCAAGAAAACCGTTTTTGGAGGCATTTGTTATTAAGGAGCTAAGCGGCATTACGAGTAGCTGGCGTTCTGTAAAAAGCCTTGGCTCGTATCTTGGTGAAAACGGCATATTGGGCATAGAAGGCATTGATACGCGCTCGCTTACTAAACACATCAGGCTTTCCGGCGCAATGAAAGCAATTGTTTCTACGGAAGAACTGGACGATAAAAAGCTTCTGGATAAAGTAAAGGCATCCTCCGGGCTTTTGGGCAGAGACCTTGTAAAGGAAGTAATAGAGCCCGGCATCAGCCAATGGAATAATCAGGGTAAATATAAAGTTGTAGTCCTGGACTGCGGCGTGAAATTTAATATATTAAGAGAGCTGGTGAAGCGTTCATGCCGCGTAACTGTTGTGCCTGCGACCATGCTGGCTGCAGATATTCTGAAATTAAAACCCGACGGTGTGCTTATTTCAAACGGGCCCGGAGACCCTGCGGCTGTTAAGTATCTTATTTCTACCGTGAAGAACCTCCTGGGCAAGGTGCCGATGTTCGGCATATGTTTGGGCCAGCAGATATTGGGCCTGGCAATGGGCGGGGAGACGCACAAACTGAAATTCGGCCATCATGGGGCAAATCATCCGGTTAAAAATCTAAAGACAGGCGTTATATCCATAACTTCACAAAATCACGGATTTTCAGTCAGGATGGATTCGCTTAAGAGCGATGAAGTAGAAGTCACGCATATAAATCTTAATGATAATACTCCCGAAGGCATGAGGCATAAAAAACTTCCCGTATTTTCAGTGCAGTTTCACCCCGAGGCCTCGCCGGGGCCGCATGATGCGGGATATCTTTTCGGACAATTTATCAGTATGATGGAGGCCAAATATGCCTAGAAGAAATGATATAAAAAAATACTGATAATAGGGTCAGGCCCTATAATTATAAGCCAGGCATGCGAATTTGATTATTCCGGTACGCAGGCATGCAAGGCCATCAGGGAAGAGGGCTATAAGGTAGTGCTTGTCAATTCGAATCCTGCCACCATCATGACCGATCCGGAGATAGCAGATGCTACTTATATAGAACCCATTACTCCGGAAATAGTGGAAAAGATTATCGAGAAAGAGAGGCCCGATGCGCTCCTGCCTACGCTGGGCGGACAGACAGGATTAAATACAGCAATGAAGCTTGTTGAAAAAGGCGTTTTGGATAAATATCAGGTAAAGATGATAGGGGCTGATTATAAGGCCATCAAGAAATCGGAAAACAGAGAAGAATTCAAAAAAGCCATGCAAAAAATAGGGCTTGATTTACCCAAGAGCGCACTTGCCCGCAGCATGGAAAAAGCCAAGGAGGCGCTCGAAACTATAGGCCTCCCCCTTATCATAAGGCCAAGCTTTACGTTAGGCGGCACAGGCGGCGGTATTGCTGCTACGGAAAAAGAATTTGAGCAAATAGCTGCTATGGGCATACAAAACAGCATGATAAACGAGATACTCATAGAGGAATCCATAGTAGGGTGGAAAGAATATGAATTGGAAGTAATGAGAGATTCGAAAGATAATGTTGTTATAATCTGCTCCATAGAAAACTTCGATCCCATGGGTATACACACCGGCGATTCCATAACAGTTGCGCCTGCGCAGACACTTACCGATAAAGAATATCAGGAGATGAGAGACGCCGCTATACGCATCATAAGAGAGATAGGCGTTGAAACCGGAGGCTCTAATATTCAATTCGCTGTAAATCCCAAAGACGGGCGAATGGTGGTAATAGAGATGAACCCCAGGGTTTCAAGAAGCTCGGCTCTGGCAAGCAAGGCCACGGGTTTTCCTATTGCGAAATTCGCAGCCAAATTAGCAGTGGGCTACACCCTTGATGAGATAAGAAACGATATCACGAAAGAAACGCCGGCATCATTCGAACCGACAATAGATTATTGCGTCGTAAAAATTCCAAGATTTACTTTTGAAAAATTCCCCGAGGCAGAAGATATCCTGGGTATTTCCATGAAATCGGTCGGTGAGACAATGGCCATAGGCAGGACCTTCAAGGAAGCGCTTCAAAAAGGCCTCAGGGGCCTTGAGGTGGGCCATAGCGGGCTTGATAATAAAAAGGATTATAAACAGATTCCCGATGATAAGCTGTTGAACAAACTGAAAGAGCCCAATGCATCGAGAATATTCTACATAAAATATGCCATCCAGAAAGGCATGACAAGGCAGGAAATATCCGATATAACCAAAATAGACCCCTGGTTTATAAAAAATATAGAAGAGATTATCTCTTTGGAAAACATCCTGTCTTTGGCTGTTTCGCACAAAAATGGGCGCTCACTGGATTCCTCGTTACTGCTTAAGGCCAAACAATACGGATTCAGCGATAAACAAATAGCGGACCTTGTTGAAAGAGACGAACTATCCATTAGGGAGCAGAGAAAAAGCTGCGGCATAAAGACTACCTATAAGATGGTTGATACATGCGCGGCGGAATTCGAGGCCTACACGCCGTATTATTATTCGACTTATGAATCGGAAGACGAAACAAGAATTATTAAAAAGTCCGCCAGAGGCGGATCCGCCTACGGTGGAAACAAGATTATGATTTTAGGCGACGGCCCCAACAGAATAGGCCAGGGTATTGAATTTGATTATTGCTGCTGCCATGCCTCGTTCGCGCTGAAAGAACTCGGCTATGAGACAATAATGGTGAATTCAAATCCCGAGACCGTTTCGACCGATTACGACACATCCGATAAATTATATTTTGAGCCGCTTACCTTTGAAGACGTTATGAACATAGTGGATAAAGAAAAGCCGCAAGGGGTGATCGTTCAGTTCGGCGGACAAACGCCCTTAAACCTTGCCAAGAGATTGAAAGACGCGGGAGTGCCAATAATAGGCACAAGCGTAGAATCCATTGATAAGGCCGAGGACAGAGAAAAATTTGCCAAAGTCATAAAGAAACTCAGGATATCACAGCCCCCGAATGGTTCCGCCCTATCGAAAGAGGATGCGAAAAAGATCGCGAAAAGAATCGGGTACCCTGTTCTTGTAAGGCCCTCGTATGTTTTGGGAGGCAGGGCCATGAGAATAATTTATAACGAAGAGTCTCTGAATGCCTTTATGAAAGAGGCAAAAGAGGTATCCGCGGAAAAGCCGGTGCTTATAGATAAGTTTTTGGATGATGCCTGCGAAATCGATGTCGACGCAATATCCGACGGATCCGTTACCGTTATAGGCGGAATAATGGAGCACATAGAAGAGGCAGGAATACATTCGGGAGATTCCGCGTGCGTACTCCCGCCGCACACGCTGAGCGACGAGATAATAGCCATGATTAAAAAATATACGTACGCGATTTCAAAAGAACTAAAAGTAAAAGGCCTTATCAATATACAGTTTGCGATAAAAAACGACATTGTCTACATCCTTGAGGTAAATCCCAGGGCATCCAGGACTGTTCCATTTGTAAGTAAAGCAACAGGCGTGCCTCTGGCAAAGCTTGCAGCAAAGATAATGGCAGGAAAGACTTTAAAAGAGCTCGGCTTCACAAGGGAAATCGAGCTCTCCCATGTCTGCGTAAAAGAATCCGTCCTTCCTTTTTCGAGATTCTCAGGCGTGGATATAATACTCGGGCCCGAGATGAAATCAACGGGCGAGGTTATGGGGATAGATCAATCTTTCGGAGTGGCATTTTACAAATCGCAGCTTGCGGCAAACCAGATGCTTCCTGTCAAAGGCAAAATTTTTATAAGTGTTAAGAATGATGACAAGCGGGATATAGTTTTTATCGCAAAAAGGTTATGCGATATGGGGTTTGAGATTATTGCAACCAAAGGCACGGGGAAGGTCCTTGCGTCAAATGATATTAAGGTGCAAATCGTCGGAAAGATAAAAGAGGGCGATAAAAAAATACTCGATCTTATAAGCAAGGGAGATATAACGCTCATAATCAATACGCCTTCCGGCACTATCGGCCACTCCGATATGAAACCGATAAGAAGCCTTGCGGTCAATAAAGGCATTTCCTGCATAACCACTATTCAGGGGGCTCAGGCAGCGGTTAACGGAATAGAATCCGTAATGAAAAGTGAGATTTCCGTCAGGCCTATTCAGGAATATATAAGCGCAGTTGCTGCAAAAAATAGATAATATTCGAAAAAATACGGAGACAAATATGCCAAAATATATTTTTGTAACAGGGGGAGTAGTATCAAGCCTGGGTAAGGGAATAACTTCTGCTTCGATAGGCAAGCTTCTGGAGTCCAGGGGCTTAAAGGTTTCGCTTATAAAATGCGATCCTTATATAAACGTTGACCCCGGCACAATGAACCCCTATCAGCATGGCGAGGTATATGTAACTGACGACGGCGCTGAAACAGACCTGGACCTGGGCCACTACGAACGCTTCACAAATGCCGTATTGACAAAAGACAACAACATAACCACCGGCAAGGTGTATTATTCGGTTATCTCAAAAGAGAGAAAGGGCGATTATCTGGGCAAAACAGTCCAGATAATCCCGCACATAACAGACGAGATAAAAGACGGCATAGAGAAAGCAGCCGGAAACCAGAAAATTGATGTAGTAATTGTGGAAATAGGGGGCACGGTCGGAGACATAGAAGGCCTGCCGTTTCTTGAGGCGATAAGGCAGCTTAGGCTGGAAAAAGGAAAAGATTATGCTATTAATATTCACGTGACCTTGATTCCTTATATAAAATCAGCCGGTGAAATAAAAACAAAGCCCACCCAGCACAGCGTAGGGACGCTGCGGGAAATCGGCATTATCCCGGATATTATTGTATGCAGGACGGAAAGGCCGATCAGTAAAGAAGCAAAAGATAAGATAGCTCTTTTTTGTAATGTCGACAGTGAAGCGGTGATCCCTGCCATCGACGTAGAAAATATATACGAAGTCCCGGTCTGTTTCAAAAAAGAAGGCCTGGACAAGCTCATCATAAGGCTTCTTAACTTAAAATGCAAAGACAATGATCTGGCTGATTGGGAAAATACCGTATTGAAAAGATTAAAACAGCCCTCAAGCGCAGTGGAGATAGCTGTCGTAGGCAAATATATAACGCTTCAGGATGCGTATAAATCGATATATGAGGCATTAGTGCACGGCGGAATAGCTAACGACACCAAACTTATAATAAGAAAAATAGACTCTGAAGACATAGAAAAATGCGGAGCGAAAAAATGTCTTGAAGGCGTTTACGGGATTCTGGTCCCGGGCGGTTTCGGCTCAAGGGGCATAGAAGGAAAGATCAAGGCCATTCAATATGCCAGAGAAAACAAAATCCCGTATTTCGGATTATGTTTAGGTATGCAGGCAGCTGTCATTGAATTTGCCAGGAATGCATGCGGTTTAAGAAGCGCAAATTCCACGGAATTCGGCAGGAAAATAAAATATCCGGTTATAAGCCTTCTCGAGGAGCAGAAGCATATAGATGATAAAGGCGCCACTATGCGATTAGGCGCCTATAAATGTATGATAAAAAAAGACACAAAGGCGTATAAGGCATACAAAAAGGCTGTAATCTACGAACGCCACAGGCATAGATATGAATTTAATAATAAGTATAAAGATATTCTCGAAAAGCACGGAATGGTATTTTCCGGGATTCACCCTAAAGGCAGCTTAGTCGAGATCGTAGAATTAAAAGGCCATCCATGGTTTGTGGCATGCCAATTTCATCCGGAATTTAAATCGAAGCCGGAAAAGGGCCACCCCTTGTTTAAAGATTTCATCAAAGCCGCGCTTGCAAAATAAAAAACACTTGATTTTTCGATAGCGTATTGCTATAATTTGAAAGCATAAAAGGTCAATGTCCCCCGCCCTTGCGGAGCTCGGGACAAAATTTTTTTTGAAAATTTTGGAGGTATGAAAAATGGGCAAGATGTTAAGTGTAGTCGGAGGAGCGATAGCAATAATCATAGGCGTAATACTATTAATTGCATGGAATGAAGCATTTGTTCTTGGGCTGCAATTTACAGTTATGGCAATTTTGATTTTCGGCGGCCTTATCGCATTGATAGCCGGACTTTCTGAAATAAAAGATTCGATGGCTGCAAAGAGCGAAGAAAAAGAAGAAAAGAAATAATATGGTAGTAATTGTGACAGCCACCTATTTTTAAAAAATAGGTGGCTGTCACAATTTTAAACGAGGTGCATAATGAAATGCGCGACCTGTCACAAAGAAACAGACGAAGTCAGAAGAGTTATTATAGATACAGGCTACGATAAGACCCTGGCAAAGGCCATTTATAACTGCCCTGCCTGTTATGAGAAAAAGTTAGCAGCAAGAAGCAAGAGAGAAGAACCCGCCAATTCGTAATTCGTACATCACAGCCAGCAAAAACAAGGATTTATCATGAAGAAGATATTATACATAGTATTAGACGGTTTAGGAGACACCCCAATACCACAGTTAGAGAACAAAACCCCGCTTGATGCGGCTGTTACGCCCAATATGGATATGCTGGCCAAAAAATCGAAAATGGGTTATGTGTACACCGTCGGGAAAAACATAGCCCCTGAATCTGATATAGCGGTAATAAGCATACTTGGTTACGACGCGCATAAATATTACACAGGAAGAGGCCCGCTTGAATCATACGCCGAAGGCCTTAAAGTCGATGACGGTGACCTGGCGTTTAGAGTAAATTTCGCTACCATGGCGGATGAAACAAGCGATAAAATAAAAGACAGAAGAGTAGGTAGAAACCTTACGACAGAAGAGGCGACACAGCTGTCGGCGGAGATAAACGAAAAGGTCAAATTATCCGCTCCTGCTTCATTTATTTTTAAAAATACAATAGGGCACAGGGGAGTCCTGGTTATTTACGGCGGCAAAAACAGAAAACTATCAGGGGGCGTTACCAATACCGACCCTGCTTACGGCAAAGAAGGTGTTTTTGGCATAGCGCTGCCTAAATTCGACAATGTCCTTCTCAAGGCAAAACCCATAGAAGGCATGGAGAAAGACGCTTCCTGTATTTTGAGCGCGCAGCTTATAAATGAATTTACCGAAAAATCCCGCGTTGTTTTGAATAATTCGGCGATTAACAAAAAAAGAATAAAAGAAGGAAAGCTTGCCGCAAATGTAATTGTGTCAAGAGACGCCGGCGACAGCCTGCCGAAATTTCCGGATATAAGCAGCCTATATAAAATGCGCGTGGGCTGTTTTGTGGAAATGCCTGTTGAAAGAGGCATAGCCCTTCTTACCGGAATGGAAGTTGTGGAGATACCGCTTCCTTCGGGGAACCTGGAAAAAGATTATATCCTGCGCGCGAAGAAGGTAAAAGAGGCAATGGGTACTTACGACGCGCTTTACATTCATATCAAGGGCCCGGATGAGCCTGCCCACGACGGAGATTTCAAGAAAAAAAAAGAATCGATAGACGCAATAGATAAATTTTTCTTTAAAGAATTGCTATCCGGCGTAGATTTAAAAAAGACCGTAATCGCTGTTACCGCGGATCATTCAACCCCATGCCTTGCGAAAGCGCATACCGATGATCCGGTGCCGTTTATGTTAAGTACCGAGATGGATAAATACGACTCTATTGAAAGGTTTACGGAAGCAAACTCCAGAAAAGGCTCCATAGCAGGCATAGTCGGCACGGATATAATGCCGATACTTGTAAAAGCTGCCAAGGGGTAAAGCCTTAAATAAGGGGCGGGATGAGCAAACAGGAAAAATTTGTAATAATTTTTTTATTGGCAGCAGCTGTTATAGGGCTGGCTGTCAGGTCTTATAAAAATATACACCGCCCCGCGATAACAATAAAACCCTCCTGTATTCAAAAAGAGATACCCGGCAAAAAGGGCAGAATAAATATAAATACCGCCGATGAAAAGCAGCTTATGTCCCTGGAAGGAATAGGCCCGGTCCTTGCGAAAAATATCGCAGCATACAGACAAACAAACTCCCCGTTCTATTTACCGGAAGATATCCTGAAAGTTCCCGGCATAGGAAAATCAAAATTCGATAAAATAAAAGATTTTATCACCACACAGAATGAATAAACCATTTTTTCCGGCGTTTATATGCCTTATTGCGGGCATATTGGCGGGATACTTCCTGCATCTTACGTTGAATATGACGCTGCTGCTTGCCTCTCTTTCGATTATCTGCGCTATTTTTTTCACCCGAACGCGTATTTTTTTCATACTCATCTCCATAATATTTATAGGGGCAGCCTCTTTTTATAATTATACTTTTATATCGCCGCTTAATATATCGAATCAGGCATCTGACTCATTGGCTGCGCCCGTATACATAAAAGGAAAAGTCTCATCCCCGCAGCGTTTTTATAAAACATCATGGGGAATAAGCAGGTCAAATTTTATATTAGATGCGGCTTATTATAAAAAAGAAAGTTCATGGATAAAAACAGAAGGCCACTGCAAGGTTACGATCCGCGACTCCGCCTCGAAATATGGATACGGCTCTTGCCTGGTTCTTTACGGAAAATTGCAGCCTCTGCTCAAAAATAAATCCGCGCGCGCAAAATTGACTGTGACATCGGACAGCGATGTATTGGCGCTTATCGGAGAAAGCGGAATTTCTGCGCCGGATTATTTAAAATCAAAAATAGCCGCATTAAGAAACCGGATAAACGCTCATATATATAAATACCTGCCGAAAACAGAAGCGGATATTTTTTCCGCAATGGCGCTGGGATTGCGGTCCGAAGTTTCCGATGAGCAAAGAGGCCTGTTTGTAAAAACCGGAACAGCGCATATACTTGCCATAAGCGGCCTGCACTTAAGTATAATCGCATATATTTTATTTATTTCGCTGGGACTTTTGCGTATTCCGTATAATACGCGTTCGGCGCTTGTGATAATCGCGGTTATTTTATATGCCGCGCTTTCAGGCTCGACCACTCCGGTAATACGCTCCGCGATTATGATAACCGTGTATCTTTTAGGGCGTATGCTGAACCGTCAGACCGATACATATAACAGCCTTTCGCTCGCAGGTATTATCATACTGCTTTTTAATCCGACGCAGCTTTTTGACGCCGGATTCGTTTTGTCGTTTTCCTGTATTTTTTCCCTGCTTTATTTTTATCCTGTAATCGCAAAGGTGATAAAAGCCGACAAAATCAAAAATAGATCCCTATTTTACTTAGCAGGCGCGTTTTCAGCGTCAACCGCCGTGTATATAGGCACTGCGCCTCTGATAATTTATTATTTTAATATAATATCGCCGATAACCGTAATCGCAAACTTATTTATAGTTCCCGTTACCATGCTTTTGCTTTGCGCGGGCATGGCATTTATAACGCTGGGGTTTTTATCTACCGCGTTTGCCTCTGTGTTTGCTGAAGCGCTCGGACTTGTCTGCATTTTAATGGAAAAAATAGTATTTTATCTTTCAAAAGCGCCGTTCGCGTATTTTTATGTTCCGGATATACCGCCTGCGGCGATATTGGGATATTACGGTTTGATAGTTTTAGCCGCATACCGCAAAAAGCTTAATCTTCGCAACACGCAGGTTTTTATCATGCTGCTTCTGGCCGTAAATATTTTCACATGGGGCCCTTTGATAAGGCTGCCCGGCGGCATTATGAAAGCCACTTTTTTAAGCGTCGGGCACGGAGACGCGATTTTTATAGAATTTCCCGGCGGAGAAACAATGCTTATCGACGCGGGCGAGGCAACGGAATATTTTGATGCCGGAAAAAATATAGTAATGCCTTACATATGGCGCGAAGGAAAAAATACAATAGACTGCCTTGTTATTACGCACGGCGACAATGACCATTTCGGCGGAGCAGGCGCTGTCATAGACAGGGCAAATGTCAGGTATCTTTTATATAGCGGCAAAGACGAAGGCGAAGAAGGCTATCGCGCGTTTATAGATCGCGTTAAAGCCAAAGGCATAAAAATAATTACCGCGAAAAAGGGCAGCGCGATATGCGGTTTTAAAGGTATCAGCATGGAGGTTCTTAATCCTTCGGAAGAAATGCTTAAAGATATATCATCGAGTAAAAATGACGCGTCAGTGGTTATAAAAATTTCTTATAAAAATGTAAAAATTCTTTTATGCGGCGATGTCCTGGAAAAAGGCATAAAAAATATATCCGCTTACAAAAACGCGCTCGAAAGCGATATCGTAAAAGTGCCGCATCATGGCTCAAAAATAGATGAGGGCGTGTCTTATTTATTTTACAGCCTGGTAAAACCAAAGATAGCGATTATACATTCTTCGCAAAACTATAAATATCCGATTCCCGCAGAGTCCACGCTAAAAATTCTTGATAAAATGGGTATAACAACGTATATAACCCACAAAGACGGCTGCATAGTTGTTGTAACTGACGGGAAAGGCTACGATGTTTCTACTATATATTGTGATGCTGCGCAATAAAATACACATGAAATGGTGCAAAAAGGGACTTTTTTAATCTATTAAAAATTATTTTATTTTTTTGTTGACAAGATTATTTATCATTGTTATAATTAAATTGCCTTCAGAAGAATGTAATATATATAGAACCGGGGGATACAGTGGCTTACGTTAAAGAGAAACGCCGTTCAACAAGAATAAATACGCGTGTGCCTTTGCAGTTTAAGGATATACAGCGCCCGCTGGAAACATACAGCGGCACACTCACAAAGGACATAAGCGAAGGCGGAACGCGTTTTACCTCAAGCGAATTTCTTTCAATATTTACCCGGTTATTACTCGAAGTTTCCGTACCATCCTTTTCCCGTCCTATAAAAGCTATTTCAAAGGTAGCCTGGATACAAAAGCAGCCGCGCGGCAACCAATATGATGTCGGGCTGCAGTTTCTTGATATGACAGAAGAAGACAGGAAACAGCTGGGTTCGTTTATATCCAAATCGCCTGCCGCAAAAGCAGCGACCGCCTGATTTCAACCTCCATTTTATATTGACAAATAATTAAGCCGATGATATATTATCTCCACTATGCGATATAAACTATATATAATAATAATAATTTTACTTGTTCTGGCTGCATTTGGTGAAAATGCGGCATTTGCTTATTGGATATGGACTCCGCAAACCAAAAAGTGGATAAACCCCAGATACGCCCCCAAAGACACGCCAAAAGAACAGCTGCTTTATTCCATGGACCTGTTCGAGGCTAAGGATTATAAAAAGGCGCTGGATGAATTCAAAAAAGTTGTTTCTTATTATCCGCGTTCGGAATCAGCTGCCGAGGCGCAGTATTACATAGGCCGGTGCCAGGAAGAACTGCAGAATTATTACCAAGCATTTTTGGCGTATCAGGAGGGAGTGGAAAAATATCCTTTCAGCCAGCGCCTGGATGAGACAGTCAAGAGGGAATACGATATAGGCGAGAAGTTGTTTAGCGGTGAAAAGGTAAAATTTATAGGCATGTCGTTTTCTGCGACCCCTGAGCAGATAATAGAAATTTTTCAGAAAGTAGTATCAGATGCCCCTTACAGCGAGTATGCCCCTACGGCCCAATATAAGATAGGCGAACTTTACAAAAGGCTTGGTTTTTATAACGAGGCGATAGAGGCATTCCAGAAAATCACCACGAATTATCCCGACAGCGCGATAGCAGATGACGCAAAATATCAGGTGGCTATATGCGCGGCAAGCGGTTCTCCGGGAAGCGCCTATGACCAGCAGCTTACGGCCGAGGCAATAAAGAAATTCGACGAATACGTAAAGGCCAACCCCGACAGCGTAAAAGTAAAAGAGGCGCAGAAAGAAAAGGGAGAACTGATAGAAAAGAAAGCGCGGTCTCTTTACAGTATAGCGCACTTTTACGAAAGAAGGGGAAAACCAAACTCCGCAATAATTTATTATGACGATATAGTCAATAATTTTCCGTCCTCTTCGATTGCTCCCAGTGCGATGGAGCGAGCAGAAACCCTTAAGAAGAAAAGCAAAAGATAAATGAAAAACAGATTATTTTTTTTATCCGCCCTGTTTTTTTTAAGTATCAGCCTTTCCGGATGCGGTTATACTACCCATTCACTGCTGCCGGCTCACATAAAAAAGATACACATAGCAAATTTTAAAAATTCCATAAACATAACGCAGGAATCAACTGACAGAAACATATATAAAACTTACAGGGCGCGCCTGGAACTGGATATAACAAAGGCCATAATAGATAAATTTATAATGGACGGAAATCTTAAAATATCCAGCGCAGAAGACGCGGACCTGGTATTAACGGGAGAATTGCTTGATTTTGACCGCGAGCCGCTCAGATACGATGAAGCGGATAATGTCCAGCAATACAGGATGGTGCTTCTTGTAAGCGTAACATTGAAGGACGTAGCGCAAAATAAAATCATGTGGCAGTTTGGCAGTTTTGCGGGCAGCCACGATTATTACACCTTTGGCTCCCAGTCTCAGAGCGACGATTCAGCTGTTAACGATGCCATGGATGATCTGGCGCGCAGAATAGTAGAGCAGACCATAGAGATCTGGTAGCAAATGGACAAAAAATATGCAGTATACTTCTTTTGCGGCGGTGATGAATTCCGAAAAAGCGCCTCTATAGAAAGAGCGAAAAATAAATTATCGGTTTCTTCCAACTCGCTTGATTACGACCTCTACTACGGAAAAGACGCTGCCTCATCCGATATAATTCAGGCCCTTACAACATCGCCCGCCTCATCCACTCACAGGCTGCTTGTATTAAAAGACGCGGATAAGCTTGCCCAGGAAGATAAGAATAAGCTGATATCATATTTCAAAAATCCCGTCAAAAGTGCAATATTCATCCTTACTACCCGAAAACCATCGTCTTCCGATGACCCGATCATAACCGCTGCCCGCCAACATGCAAAATGCGTGGATTTTCCGCTGCTTAAAGGGCAGGAACTTTTTTCATGGATAATGCAGGAATTCAAAAACCGCAATAAATCCGCAGAACCTGCAGCAGTTGAATTTATTAAAAATAATATTGGCGCAGACTTGAACGCGATAAATAATTCAGTGGAGCAGATATGCCTGTATACGGGGAAAAGAGAAAAAGCGACGCTTGCAGATGTAAAGGCCTTAATAGGCGAGGCAGCGGAAGTATCGGCTTTTAACCTTGTGGATCAGATAAGCCAGAAAAAAAGGCAGAAGGCCATGGAAACACTGCTTTCGCTTGTTGAATCCGGGAAAGATACGCATGAGATACTGGGGCTTATAGCGTGGAATGTGCGCAGGCTTGGAAGGGCTAAAGCCATGCTGGAGCAGGGGAAGACAAGCGAAGAAATATCCGCTGCTATGAAGATTAGCTTTTATATGGCACAGAAATTAATCGGCCAGGCAGGCAATTTTACCCTGCGCGAAATAAAAAAGGCGCAGCGGCTGCTTATTGAAACTGATTTTAGTTTGAAGAGGAGCGCTTCTTCGCCTTATGCGCTGCTTGAAACCCTGGTAATGCGGCTTAGTTCGAGTTTGTGAAGATTAGGCGGATTTCGTTATCTTTGATACTCTTATCGAAAGGCGCGATTTAATTCTTGACGCTGTATTCTTTTTTATAATTTTCTTTTTCGCGGCCTTATCGAACGCGGACATAACCTCTTTTAAAAGCCCGGCAGCTTCCTTTTGGTTTTTCTGCTGTATCAGAATGTTGATCTTTTTAACGATGGTTTTCAATCTTGACGTTATGGCCTTGTTGTGTAAGCGCCTTTTTTTGTCTTTTCGTATACTTTTTTTCGCTGCAGGTAAATTTGCCATTTTGACCTCACTTGATTGGGTTTATTTTAAAAACAGATTAAGAGGATAACATAGGATAGCGCGTATGTCAAGTTCTAAATCCATAACAAAATCAGCCTCTGTAATAGGCGGCGCGACCATGATAAGCCGTATTCTGGGAATGGTGCGGGATATAATCATGGCGAAATTTTTCGGAACAGGTATATACGCTCAGGCCTTTTTTGTGGCTTTTCGTATGCCAAATCTTATGCGCGAACTTGTCGGAGAGGGCGCCGCGAACTCCGCATTTGTTCCGGTTTTGGTATCGGAGCTCGTAAAAAAAGGAAAGGATGAATTTTGGAAAGTCGCAAACATATTATTCAATTTTTTTCTGATAGTTATATCGATAATCACGATTTTTGGGTTTATACTGGCTCCGCAGATAGTATATCTTACGGCTCCCGGGTTTTCCGCGGACTTAAGTAAATTCGCCGTTACAGTAAGCCTGACGCGGGTTATTTTTCCATATCTTATATTCATAGGTATGGCCGCATACTGCATGGGGTTGTTAAATTCCCTGAATCACTTTGCCATGCCCGCGTTTGGGCCGTCAATGCTGAATCTGTCGCTTATTTTATGTATGCTGATATTCAAAACCGACGTAATAGGGCTTGCGATAGGCGTGCTTATAGGGGGGCTGCTGCAGGTGCTTATACAGCTTCCGCCTTTGATAAAACACGGCATACATTTTAAAGAAAACAAAATATTTCATCCCGCGGTGCAAAGAATAGGAAAACTGCTTCTGCCTCGCACTCTCGGCGCCGGCATATACCAGATAAATGTTATAGTAACCCAGATCCTGGCGTCGTTCGGAATGATCGTCGGCAGTAACGCAGTAGCGGTGCTGCAGTATTCCAACAGAATAATGCTTTTACCGCTTGCGATATTCGGAAATTCCCTTGCGCAGGCATCTTTGCCTACGTTATCGGTCCATGCCGCGTCTAACGATATAAATAAATTAAAAAACACGGTAAAGTTTTTATTACGCATCAATATCTTTATATTATTGCCGGCTACTGCAGGCCTGATAATTTTTAGCAGGCCCGTAGTAAGAATGTTGTTCGAAAGAGGCGCGTTTACCGGTACTGACACAGCGCTTACCGCGGCGGCGCTTACCTGTTACGCAATAGGGCTGGTTGCCTGCGGCGCTATCAAAGTATTTACGAATTCATATTACGCTATGCATGATACCCTTACCCCGGCAAAGCTGTCCGTGCTGTCTTTGGGTGTAAATATCAGCCTTAATATTTTGCTTATGTATCCGCTTAAGGCCGCAGGCCTGGCGCTCGCGAATTCAACTGCTGCAATAACGCACGCCTGCATGCTTTATATATTTTTAATAAAAAAAACAGGGCGCATAATAGACCTGGATGTGCTAAAAACATTCTTAAAGGCATTGCTGGCATCGGCTCTGATGGGCGTAGTATGCTTTTTTGTATATAAATTTTTAAACAATGCATTGCCGCCGGGTAAGACTGTATATATCGTATTAAATCTGCTGGCTTCGATAGGCATAGGCATGGTTTTCTACGCGATATTCTGCGCAATATTAGGCATGAAGGAAATAAAAGACCTATTTTTATGGATATTAAGGAAAAAA
>JAFGKX010000143.1 GCA_016928375.1 Candidatus Omnitrophota bacterium
AAGATACCTTCTCTATCGCAGAAAAAGAAAACCTTAGGAGCCTTCCTATAATCTCTACCCAGCACCATGCGATGCATGCAAGCTGAAACCATACGAAAAGACGGGATATCCAGAATGTATATTCTTGATCGAAAAAGACAAATGGGAGGTGCAGGATATAAGAGCCGGCGGGACGGATCGATATGAAATCGCGGTGCGGGATCTCCCCTTCTAAAATCCTCCTGCAGCCTGCCAGCAGAACGCCGTCATCCGTCAGGTTAAACCCCATGTACGAAAAAAGAAGATGGGCAGCCGCGGGAACAACGATAAGGAAAAGTATACAAATACCTGTGTTTGATATTCTTAATTTGGGCACCTGCTTATCCATCCTAATATTGCGGCTGTTTATGCATTAGTATTTAGTATAGTATAAGTTTAAGTAAATATAAAAGCAAGGAAATAATTCCTGAAATATTCGTAAAAATAACATCAGCAACCTCGATTCTGTTTATGTCCTCCTCGCTAAAGCTGGTGGATTATATATTGTGTTAAGTAAACGCAAGGCCGCTGGTACCGGGCCATAATTTTCTAATGCCCACGCCTTCCCTTCGGTAGAAATTCTTTCTAAGTCCTTAAAACTGTCTGCGATCCTCTCAGCCGCCTCTTGTGGATTTTCCATATCTATTCCAATATAATGCTTCCAATTCTTTGGCATCACAGGCATACAAAAAGCATATTTTTCGAAGTCAAGATGAAAGGCAATACAGCCTGCGGCTAAGGATTCCCAAAACCTAAAGCTGTCCCATTGTAGAATGCGCATAGGGCCGCCTTGCAGCTTGTTCAATATGCGGTGCCAAAAAAGTGGCCTGGCAGCTTGGTCCCTGGGCCAAGGCGGTATAAATATCCCGCCGAAACAACAGCAGGCAATTGATTCCCGCAACCGTTTGTAATATCTTGGATCGTGACGCCCCCCTGTCTGATAATACTGCACATGCTCATATTGAGATGATGTCTGAAGATCATATGGATCAATGGTATTATCTAAAGGCAAAATGTCTTGAAGGTGCGGCAAGAACTTTTCTTTGGCAGCCATCCTGACAGGAAGAGTTACGCGGAAATTTACTAAAACTGACCTGCGTCTATCCTTAAAAGCCGGTGTAACAGACGTAGCATCTATTATTCTCTCAGATAGGCCAAAGGCCCACGGATGAATATTAGACGGATACCTGCACCTTTCATTGTGATGGGTTTTGAATATAAAATCAAAGCTTCTAAATTCTGGTCTCCACGAATGTGTTTTTCTGCCATCCGAGCTGTCCATATAAACAGTGATATATCTTCGCTTAGGGTGGAATAAATCTTTAGGCAGGGTCCCGTCGGAATCGACTGTTGCACTATCTAACATAACAACTGAACAGTCATCTGGCGCAACCCCGGGATTGTGCTTGAAAAGGTAATCATCGTTCCCGGCTGAGGTTTTCCAATAATTTACATTTGAGCAGAAATCGATTCCTAATTCTTTAAATCCTTCGGCTAAACAAACTATGGCATGTTGATAGCCTGCCCTTCTAAGGGGGCCTTGCGGTAAACAGTAAAAATATATTTTACCTTTAAAATTCCCTTGCATATAATCGTCCCCTCTGCTGACAGGTTATTACATATTGTAACCTAATGCATGAATAGTTGCAAAACCAATTTTATAATTTTTGCATTGCTAAATCCGGACTTCTATTTTATAATGCAGGTTAAGAGAGCGGCTATTCTTAAGGTGAAAAAAGAAAAAATATCTTTTATTTTTGGGACTGTTTTTTTATGTATGGCGTTGATATGGCTGTGGTATATATTATGCGGCCGCCAGGTTGTAGAATCCGCCTATGAAGGTAAATCTATAGCTATTCTGAACAGGCTTATTTCCGGACAGAACAGCTATGCGTTAGAGTATTATAACAGGTTCGCAGATGCGCTGTTTGCCTATTCTTTCTTTTCATTTGTTATATTCGCCTTATCCTTTACAGGATTCTATTTTTGCTCACCATGGACACTTTTGGGCCGGCTGCTTGTATCATCAGGCGTAACCGCACTGCTGCTTTCTATCATATTAACCGCGCAAAGAATAGTGGTGTCACCGGAATGCTGTTGGAATTCGGGCCGCCTTGCTTGGACACTTGCGCCTGCGTATGGCTACAAGTTGTATTATGGTAACGGGGCAGGGCCTTCGCTTTCTACGCTATACGGCCCTATTGCCGCCCTTGCCTACCTGCCTGCCGTCTTTTGCTCTTCAGCAACTTTAGCGATTCAATGCGCCTCCTTTCTTGCCGCGTGTTTTTACTTTTCACCGATCCTCGGGTTATATATTTGCGAACATATCAAAAAAGCCGGATCTTTAAGTAATATTATCTGCGTGTCTGCTTTCTTTTGCTTAATTACCCTGAGTCTTACGCCTCTTCATGCCGCATTCTCTGTATGCCCGGATGCCCCTGCACTCGGTTTAAGCGCATTTGCGTGTTTGATCTTATACTACAGGAAAAATAATGGCAGCCTGCCTTTTTTATTGTCAAGTATATTTTCAGTGCTCGCTGTCTGGACGAAACAGACATTTGTACCTATACTGCTGGCATTACCATTTTATGTCTTGCTGGTAGACGGTGTTAGGTATTTTAAACGTTATATTTTATTCATGTTTATTTCAGGATTAGTAGTTTCCGGAATATTTTTGTGGTTCTTTGATCCGCAGGATCTCTTCTTTTGTATGTTTATTG
>JAFGKX010000016.1 GCA_016928375.1 Candidatus Omnitrophota bacterium
AGTAACGCCTGTGTATAATATATTACAACTTTATCTTTGCTGAAATTTTCTTCATACAGTTTTTTACCTGCACTGCCTATTTTAAGCCTTAAGCCCGGATCTTTGGCCAAAGCTTCAATGGATCGTATAAATTCTGTTTTATCCCGGCACACGATCATGGAATTGTTGTTTTCTTTGACAAAAAAAGGTTCTGTATTCTCCCCGTAAGTCGTTACGGTGGCAGCGCCGAATTGCAGCCCCGCCATCGTAGAGGTTCTCCTGTAGCAAACTCCGTCGGAATAAGGGCATACGTATATATCGGCGATATTCAGGTATTTTTCCATCTGCTCTTTGGAACAAATACCGGTAATTATAATATATTCCCCCAGATGCCGGTAAGCTGCCTCGACTATTGAGCGGAATTTTTCCGATTCATAGCCTGCGTACAAAAGCCTTACGTTGTATTGTTTATTTGTCAAATAATCCAGCGCATCCAGGACAAAATCAGTCAGTTTCGACGGATGTAAATAACCTGAAAAAAACAATACAAGCGCTTCTTTAGGCATGTTTAATGACGCTTTCAAATCTAACTTTTCCGGACCTGTCAACTGCCTGTAGCTAAAATTAGAAAATACAGGCACAACAATAAACTTCTTTTTTTGCCAAAAAAAATACTTTTTCCAGTGCTCAGCCCATATTTGGCAGCTTATGCCTATTTTTTTAGAGGTACATACGGCCACAGCAAAAACAATCCTGTTAAAAATCGAGAAGGGCGTTAATTTAACATGCTTCATCAAAAACGGGATCGCTATCTCGTGAAAGAAAAAGGAAATGTTTATATTTCTCATTCTCCAAAACAGCAAAAAAACAGGCAAAGAAACATTCAATCCGTTTTTGCCGTATATATTAGGCGCGTATTGAAAATTAACAAAATCATACTCGTTCTTATTTATCATGGAGTTTAATCTCACAAAGCCTTTAAAATTCCATTTGGTTATACTGTAGTATACCGTTAAGCCATTATCATTGCGCTTAACCTCTTCTTTGCCGGATACGGCTGTTGTTATTACGTCCACGTTAAAACTGCTGCACAATCCGTTCGCCAGCTTATCGACATAAAAGGCAACGCCTCCTTCTTGAGGCAGGTACGCCGGGCTTATTATTGCTATTTTTTTAAGCGTGTCTTTGGTGTAATTTTTCATAAATCTCTTGGTATTGATTAAGTGCTTTTTCTTTGGAAAAATTCTTCGCTCTTTCTGCGCCCAGCTTCTCGTAATGAGCCCTTTCCTGCTCATTTTCAATCAATCTGATTATTGCCGCGGAAATACTATTATCTTCGACTATCAATCCGCACCTGCCGTTATCTAAAATTTCCTGCGCGCCGCTGTTTTTGGAACTTACAATTGCGCAGCCTGAGGCCATGGCCTCTATATACGCAAGCCCCAGCCCCTCATACTTGCTAGGCAGGCATAATACCCATGCTTTCCTGTAAAGCGCGGCGATTGCTTGCGCGCTTAAGTTTGAGCTAAAACATTTTATGCCTATGCCCGAAACTTTCTCCTTGCACACAACCCATAACTCGGCATTTTTTATTTTCTTTTTTATTTGTTCCTTAAAAAGTTTTATAAGCAAATTGCCCCTCTTTCTCCCTTTTATGCTTCCGCCCACATAAAGAATAGCAGGGGTGATGTTTTTTTGCCCGGGATTAAATATGTCCAGGTCTACGCCGCAGTAAACAACTCTTGTGTGAAATGGGTATCTTTTTTTTACGCCTCTTGATATCACAACTTTTTCGTCGGCCTTTAGGCCGCTTATTATTTCATTCGGATACACAAAGAATAGCTGCTGCATAAATCTTGTTACGGTCGTAGCGTTTATGGCCTCGTCCAGCGCCGAACCGTAATAGGTCCTGATTACGGGTGTTTTTGTGAATATATATTGATTGTCACCGTGAAAATGCAAAATATCAAAACTATCAAAATTTTTAAAAGCAGCCAGAAAAGGAAATAGTGTAGAGCTAAGGCCGTAGATATTTTTTATAAAAAATGGGACATGAATCAGGTTTATGTTATATAGGGCATCTTTAGGTTTGGGGCTTAGGGTAAATATCGTTACCTCGTGGCCTGCCAAAATCAGCTGATTGGCAAGATAATGCACCGAATAAGACGCTCCGCCTTTTGTTTCACCGGGCAGGTCTATACACGTAAAAGCGATTTTCATAATTATACGTTATTGTGCTCCAATATAATTGTTTCTAAACGCTGCGAGAGTTTTTTATAATCAAACTCCTCCTCGGCCGTATCTCTGCTTGAATCCGCTTTATTCAGCAGGGTTTTGTTATGCAAAATTTTTAATATAGCGCCTGATAACCTTTTCGGGTATCCTGCGTCTTTTAACCCGTCATATGCCAGCCTCATTTCATCCGGTAAAACATAGCGGGCATCCCCTACATCCGTAGAAATAATGTATTTCCCGCAGGCAAGGTATAAAGGCAATTTGCCAGGAGTTCTTACCCAGCCCGTAATATCATTAAGCTGCGTTGAAAGGCACAGATCCATAACATTTATATATTCCGGCAGGTTATCGTAAGGAAGCGTTCCGGCAAATACCACTCTATCGGCGATGCCGTATTGGGCTGCTTTTTCCTTTAGGTGTTTTTTACCGTTTCCGTCGCCGATTATAACAGCCTTTACTGGTTCGGCCTTTAGAATATTAAGCGCTTCGATAAGGTCCGACCCGTAGCAATATTTTAAAGGCTCACTCCACATAAGGCTGCCTACAAGCCCGACCACCAGTTCGCCTTTGGGGGCTATTTTATTTTTAAGGCGCTGGTTATCTTTGGGGTAAAATTGCGAAACATCGACACCATCCGGTATATAATAAACATTTTTATAGCCTTTTGCCTGGAGATATTCTTTAAAATAACGGCCTCTTACCACAATAATATCCGCCGCGCTCAGCACGCGCTCTTCCATAAGCTTTTCCAGAAAACAGAGCGCGGGGTTTACGCCCATTATTTTAAACAACTTGTGGTTAATGTCTCCGGCATCTATTATAAGCTTTTTGCCGGTTAGCAATTTCGCTATAAAACCGGCGGCTGCAGCGCTAAAAGCGATATTGATTATATAAATAAAATCACATTGGTATGTAACCGCGTACAATAAAAATTTGAATAAACTTATCAGCCTGTTGTTTCTGTATAATATGTTGCCGCCTACATTGCAAAAATGCCGGACAAGCCCCCTTGCCCTTACACCATAAGGCCCATGTCTTGGGCCGTTTACTAAAAATAGGATCTTTGGCTGTTTCATATAAGGGTGGGCCTGGCTTTAATCCCGAATAGGCATTTGAAATAACCAAGCCATTTATTTGTTTCCCATTTTGCGGTTTTGTTTTTGCGCATAAAAACTAATTTTAAAAAATTCGCCAAAAGATAAATCATAAATATAAAAAAATCGCTGCACTTAACTATAGAAAGCCCGGGTATACCATAAAATTTTCTGAAATAGGCATATTTGGAATAAATCCATAGCAGGTCCACAGAAGAAACCTTATCGCCGCTATGAGGCTTTTCTTTCGATAAGCCGTATATTTTGTACAGATGCGTAATCTTTGCGCCCGGCACATAATATCCGAGCCAGCCGGCCCTGTAGATCTTTAGCTGTATGTAGGGGTCATCCCACCATATAATTATATCTTTGTCAAAAAGCCCTATTTTTTCCGGGATTGACCTTCTTATCATCAGACAGCTGAACGCCATCCAGTCAACCCTTACGGGAACTTCCGGGAATTCCTTGCTTGTTTTCTCCGGCCTCAACCTACGATAAAATCCGGAAAACAGGTGTTTATATGAAAAAAATATATCGTAACCCGGGTTACGGAATTTGTTCGCACTTTTTAGGACATTGTTGTTTTCATCCAGATTTTTCGGGCCCGCGTATCCTGCCGCAGGATTTTTATCCAGAAACTCCATTAATACCTGCATGGTGTTTTCATGAATCAATATATCATCGTTCATAAGGCATATATATTTGCCGCGGCTTTGTTCAAACGCCAGGTTATAAGCGGCGCAGGTGCCTATATTTTTATCCTGCGCTAACAATTTAACGCCCGGAAAATATTCTTTTATCATCTGCTGGCTTTTGTCGGAAGACGCGTTATCCACAACGATGACTTCGTGGGTAATATTCTTGCAGTTTTTATTTATGGAATCCAGCAGGTTTCTCAGGCAGTCTTTTTTATTAAAATTTACTATGATAATACTAAGCTTCATATTATTAAAAACGGAATACCTTTTTTGACTTCATATGTCTTCGCGCATTTTATGCATTTAAAAATGCCATTTTGTTCCAGCGTACCCCTGCATGCGGGGCATGCGGTTAATTCATGCATAGGGGGTAATTTTTTCGCTGACCTGCGGCGTATCAACGGGCCATAAACATTGTCCAGCAGATGGAACCTGGCGGCCATTTTCTGTTTGGCGAACACAGGCATAGCCTCCTGTTTGAATTTATCTTTATGCCAGCTTAGATTAAAGTTCTCTGCGGCATTGATCCTGTAATTTATGCTGCCCTTCCATTCAAATGCCGTCATTAATTTATACTTATACGGCTTCATGTAAAGTTCTTTATAAAAAAATTTGCTCTCCCTTGCCAGCGAACAACACCATTCGGATAATTTTTCATTAAGCACAGGTTTTTCTTTCGGCGTAATTTCTAAAACCCCGTTTTTTACCTCTGCTGTCCAGTAATGCCAGGCTCTTCCGACTAAAGTTTCCCATTCCAGGTTCGGCATTTCTATATATCCCGCTTTAGATATGCGCTGTAATTCATTCAACACTAAAGCGGGGTCTTCTACGTGCTCTACAAGATGCGAGCATATTGAGTAGTCAAACGCCTTATTTTTAAAAGGCAGGCGCCTTGCGTCACACGCTACTATTATTTGTCCGCGCCCTGCGCAAAAAGGAGCGCCGTCTCGCTCTGCATCGTCTGAAATATACCTGTCGCATAAAACATTCGCTCTTAAATTCGGCAGGGTGCCGCTTCCTACGTCGATTACCATATCATCAGGGCTAATATGCATAGCTTTTAATTGCGTGAGCCTTTTTTCCGCTATAAGAAACGCGTCTTGTATTTTATACATAGAAAGCCTTTATGCTTTTTGATAATTTATTCATCTTCAATATGCCTAAAAGCCATTATTACGCCGGACATAAACCAAAAACCGGAATTCTGCGGAAAAAGAGTCAGATGCCCAAATTGCCAAAATGTCAAAAGAGTAATAATATAACTAAGCGGCACAGCCAAATACCATTGCCACTGGGTATTATGCAATCTTTTGAATATCCCAAGCCCTTCTTTAATAATTACAAAGTGAAAAATAATCCAAATCATGGTTCCTATAAAACCTATCTCTGCCAACGAAAGATTTAAATCATTCTCAGCGTTTATTTGGCATGCTTCTCCTTTCGAAAACAAGCCCGCGCCGCTGCCTACCTTGCCCATGCCATTACCCATAAAAAACTGCGTGGCATGGCTAAAGGGCACAATAAACGCTTGTATAAACCTGCCTCCTTCCGTATGCAATATAGTTTCAATAAGTTCTTTCGGGTTTTTAACGCTTTCAAAGCGTTCTGTTCCTGCTTCGAACTTTCCCGATAAAAAAGAGGTGGATAAAAATAAAATTATACCTACAAATATGGATGCGCGGATAAATTTTTTATTAAAGGCTTTTCTCAAAAGCCACAGATAAGTTAAAGTAAAAATTATAGTTAAGACCAAGGCCGACCTAGCCAGAGACACTATAAGCCCTGATATGCTTACTAATGCCGCAAAAATTAAAAAAATCAACACAGTCCTTCTTTTGTATGTTTCGTTCGTAAATTTCAACACTATAAAAAATAATGCGATAAACATAGCTATAATTTCGCTAAAGAAATATCCGGCAAAACCCATATCGGGCCCCAGTGCCGGCGGACGGATAGTCCCCTGGTAGTCCCTTCTCCATTCATACAGCATGACACGGTATCCGTTGGCGATTTCCGAAGTTCTTTCCAGGCCCCAGTTATACTGCAATATAGCGGCGATAGAATTAAAAATAACAATGAATACGCACACCCAGAACAATATTCTAAAATACTTCTTATCCCTCATAAGATAAAATCCTATCCAGTAAAGGGGGATCATTTCCCAGAAAAGGCGGCTTCCGGCAACACTGTTTAACAAGCTATAGCCGTTGGGATTAAAGATTTGTATCGCTATGTTTGCAATGAATAAGGTAATAAGGCCTATATGCGGAATTCTCTGCCTTAAAAGTTCCGGCTCCAATACTCTGCTTCTGTTGGCATAAAAATTTAAAAATGTGGCATACAGTAAAAGATCCCTTACGATATACACCAGGAGTTTTAAATTTAAACCGTATGTAAATACCTTCCACGGGCCCTCCAGAAGTGATGCTTCAAGCAAAAAAAGCAAAAACCCTTTTCTCGGATCTTTTACAAAAAGGCAGTATGGGACTGAAAG
>JAFGKX010000144.1 GCA_016928375.1 Candidatus Omnitrophota bacterium
AATTATTGGGCGATTGGCTCAGTTTCCGCCGAAGGCGGACCCGCCTACGGCGGGGGTTAGATTAATTATTGGGCGATTGGCTCAGTTGGTTAGAGCGCCACATTCACATTGTGGAGGTCGGTGGTTCGAATCCACCATCGCCCACCATATCCTGAGCAAGGCCTTGAGTTTACGAAGGCCGCGTTGAAAGGCAGCAACAATATAAAACTTTTATGACACAACAAAAAATCGACATAGCGCAGCAAATAGATAAATTAATTAACCTTCAGGCGGTAGATTCCGTTATATATAAATTGCGCGCCGAAAAAAATCAAAAACCCAGGCAGATACAGGAATTTAAAAACCAGATAGAGCAGGAACAGAAAGTGTTTGAAGAAACCAAGAGTTCTGTCAAGGCACTGCAATTAAAGCGCAAAGAAAAAGAAATAGAGCTGGAGACCAAAGAAACTAACATCAAAAAATTAAATACTCAGCTATACCAGCTTAAAACGAACAAAGAATATAACGCGATGCAGCTCGAGATAGCAGCCTTAAAGGCAGATTGTTCGGTTCTTGAAGAAGATATATTAAAATTTATGGATGAAATAGAAAAAACGGAATCATCTTTTAAGGATAAGCAAAAACAGTTAGATAGCGGAAAACAGGAGATTGATTCGCAGATAAATAAAATAGAAAACGAAATAAAATCCATAGAAAGCGAATTGTCCGCGCAGGAAGAAAAAAGAAGCTATCTTGCCGGAGACATAGACAGTAATATATTGTCCAATTATAACAGGATATTAAAGGGGCAAGACGGGCTGGCCGTTGTTTCCGTGGTTGATCACGCCTGCGGGGGATGCTTTATGCACCTTCCACCTCAGGTCATTAATGAGATAAGGCTAAAAAACGATATTATATATTGCCAGATGTGCTCCCGCATCTTATACGATAAAAGAGCAGACCAATGAAGAAGCTTATTATTTATATAGACGGCGCAGCAAGGGGAAATCCCGGCCCGGCAGGAGCAGGCATTGTGTTTACCGATGAAAAAGGCAGCATAGTCGATGAGTTCAGTGAATACCTGGGAGAGGCCACTAATAATATTGCGGAATATACCGCTTTAATCTTTGCCATGCAGCGGGCGCATAAAAAAAATGCAAAAGATATAATTATTAATACTGACAGCGAGCTTCTCGCAAAACAGCTGGGCGGAGAGTACAAAGTAAAGAATCTCACCCTCAAGGCATTATACGATAAAGTAAATACGCTGCTTGAAAGTTTTGAAGAGGTAATGATCAATCAGATAGGCCGCGAGAAAAACAAAGAGGCAGACAGACTTGCAAACGAGGCTATCGATAATTCCGTTAAAAAGAGAAAAATAGGCACATCTTTTGTGCTAAAAAGTAAAGCCATTACAAAATAAATTTACCCCTCCCCGCTGTTGGCGGGTTCGGGGTAAATTTTTCTTACAAAACATTTGCAGGTGCGAACGGTTACGAGGGGATGCCCTCGAGGAAAGTCCGAGCTCCACAGGGCACCGTAGCGGGTAACGCCCGCCTCTTGCCATTTTGGCTTTGCCAAAATGGCTGGACGGATTAGAGCCACAGAGACGAGTCCTCTGATGCCGAACAGGCAGACGAGGGGTGAAACGCGGCAATCTCTACGGGGAGAAAGACCAAATAGGGCCCGACTTTAGGTGCTGCCCGTACCTCTGTATCGGGCCGGGTAGGTCGCTAAGTTGCGGAATTGACCGCAAGAGGATCTCGTCAGCGATGACGGGACTAGATGGATTACCGTATAGAACAGAACTCGGCTTACAGCACCTGCTTTTTATTTTTCTATCCCGATTTTTTAAAATGAAAAATTCAAAATTATTTTTACTCCCCGCCATATTATTATCCTTTGTACTTTTTTCTGCCCAGGCCTATGCGGCATCAGGTGTTGCGAAAAAAATAGAAGATAAAATAGGCCTGGATGATAATGTGACACTGCAGGAGAGAGTAGATGCTATAGGGCAGAAAATCGCCGGCGCATGCGACAGAAAAGATATTATATATACATTTAAGGTGCTTAAAGATAAGGATATAAATGCCTTTGCCTTACCCGATGGATATATTTATGTTTACAGAGGCCTGGTTGATAAAACAAAAAAAGACGATGAAATAGCCGCGGTTTTAGCGCATGAAGTGGCGCATATTGCCGCAGGCCATCATAAAGAAAGGCTGCACAGGGCAATTCTCGCTAACATATTCAGCATGGTCGCGATAAGCGGCGCAAGCACAAACGCAGACAGGGTAAACATAAACACTGCGATTGGTGAACTGACGCTTTCGTATTCACGCGAGGAAGAAATAGAAGCGGATATGCTCTCTGCGGTTTATTTAAAACGCGCAGGATATGACCCGCAGGCAGTTATATCCATGATTCAGATTCTGGTAAAATCGGAAATGTCCGGCCCTATAAAGCCTTATAGGAGATGGCGTACGCATCCATATCTTTCTGACAGGATAAGAGCAGCGCGCAAGGAGATATCGGGTAATATAGAATTTATGGATTACGCCAACACGCCCACCCATGGGGTGGAAAGATAAACCCCGAACCAATTTTAAACAAGTAAATTAACTGTTGCTAAAATTAATTCGGGGTAAATTTTATATTTTATTATTTTCCAGGGCTGTTATCCGCTGTTTCAACTCATCGTTTTCCGCTTTTAATTCTTTAACCGCTCCCACAAGCATTGGTATAAGGCTTGTATATTCTATTGCCTCATAACCTTTTTCATCCGCCATTACCAGTTCCGGAATTACTTTTTCTACTTCCTGAGCAAGGAGCCCCATATGCCTTCTGTTGTCAAAACCCCTGTCAGGGAAACTTTCTTTATTCCAGCTGAATTCAACCGGGTTAAGTGAACTTATTTTATCAAGAGGGTTAAATATGCTGGCTATGTCCTGTTTAAATCTTGCATCTGAGCTTTGCCATCCGCCTGTTGCGTAAGCTGCTCCGTTTACATAAAATGCATAAGGACCGGTAGCCGGAAACCTGACGGGGTTACTTTGAGCTCCGGTAGCAGTATCATATCTTACCATCATAAAATCATTTGAATTTGAATCGCTGGCCATGCCTATACCCCACTGATTTCTACCGTTATACTCTGGAGGGGTAAAGCCTATACCGCAGCGCATCTCATAAGCGCCTGCGCCGGCAGGAGTGTTTCCTGAAAGTAGCAACCATGCGCCGCGAAGCGTTGGATCATTTTCTGATATATGTAATATGCGCGCAGGATAACCAGCTGTTCGCGCATGTCCCCCATTGCCGGGATTTATTGTCCCGATTCCCACAGCATCCATTTCCGGCAAAACAAAAGCATTTCTTAAAGATAATGTAGCCAGCGCGGATAAATTCCCCATTCCGATACTACTATTTCCTGTTATAGTAAAACGATTTCCGATTGCGCATGAATTCGATGCGCTTATCGTATTGTTATTGCCCATCGCATACGACTGAGAGGCATTTACTGTATTGTTATGTCCCAAGCTGTAAGATCCCGCACTTCTCATTATATTATTAGAGCCTATGGCATATGAACCGGAGGCGCCTACCATACCGGCATTTAATATATTTTCAGAACCTATGGCATATGAACTACGCTGTCTTATTTGATTGTTTTTTCCGCCTAAAATACCTGAATCATAAATCAAATCACTTGTAGGGGGATTCATATATCTGTATATTGTATTGTTTAAACCGCCGCATATAACGGAATAATCTCCGTTGGCTTTGTTGGTGTTACCGCCGCTGACACATGAATAATCGCTACCTGCTTCGTTGGCATTACCGCCGCTTATAGTTGAATAATTTCCTTTGGCCAAATTGGCTTTTCCTCCGCTTACAGTGCTGCCCTCACTCATCACTGAATTATTTACACCGCCGGAAATTGTGCCGCCTAGGCCTTGCACGCAATTAGAATCGCCGCCGCCTATGGTATTTTTTTCCGAATTTTTACCGGGGA
>JAFGKX010000145.1 GCA_016928375.1 Candidatus Omnitrophota bacterium
AAAAGGGTGGAAAAAATGTTTGGGCAGGGCCTTGTGACAGAATGCAGGCGTTTGCGCGGCAAAAAAATATCCAGGACCGCGTCGCAGATTTTAGGGCTAAAAGAGATTTTTATGTATCTTGATAAAAAATGTACGAAGCCTGAGGCGAAGGAACTTTTAAAGAAAAATACCAGGCACTACGCAAAGAGGCAGCTGTCCTGGTTTCGTAATGATAAAAGAGTGATGTGGATAGACGTAAACAAAGGCGAAACACCGAAACAAATCGCGGAAAGGATTGCAGCAATACACAAATGAAAACATTGCACACGCAGCAGGAAAAAGAAAAGGCATTATTGGTTATTGTCCTGCTTGCCCAGGAAGCATATGCCGGCTGGTCTTCACAAGATTGCAAAAATGAATTAAGGGAACTTGCGCGTTCGGCAAACAAAGTCGAGGTCATGGATGAGATTGTAGTCAGCCTGGAAAAGCCCAGGCCGGACCTATTTATCGGAAAAGGAAAAGCCGAAGAAATACACACCTTGATACACCTTCACAATGAAGAAATAGATACTGTAATATTTAATGAGAATCTTTCTTCCACGCAGCAAAGAAACCTGGAAGAAGCGCTGGGCGTTAAAGTAATAGACCGTACGCAGCTTATTCTGGATATATTCGCAAGAAGAGCGCATTCTATCGATGGTAAACTGCAGGTAGAGCTGGCCCAGCTTGAATACTTAAAACCGCGCCTTACGGGAAAAGGCGTTATGCTTTCAAGGTTAGGCGGCGGCATAGGCACGTCCGGACCGGGCGAACAAAAGCTGGAAGTGGACCGCCGGCGCATCAGCAAAAGAATTTCGAAGATAAGAGAAGAGTTGAAAATAACGAAACAAAGAAGGCTGCAAAGGCGTTATACAAGAAAAGAACATTATTTAACCACTGTTGCGCTGGTGGGATATACAAATGCCGGAAAATCTACGCTGCTTAAAGCCCTTACGAATGAATCGGTTTATATAGATGATATGCTTTTCAGTACGCTCGATACTACCTCGCACCAGCTTATCCTGCCAAACAATCAGAAGATATTGCTGATAGACACAGTAGGGTTTCTTCATAACCTGCCTCATGGCTTAATAGAGGCGTTTAAGGCAACGCTGGAGGAGGTAATACAGGCGGATTTACTTATTCATGTTGCGGATATAAGCAACCCCAGCCTGAACCAGCTTATGGATTCTGTGTATAAGGTATTAAAAGAACTGGACGCAGAAAACAAGCCCATGATAGTGGCTTTAAATAAAATAGACAAGGCAGGCGATAACCTTGACGCTAAAAAATTATGTAAAAAATTCAACGATTGCATAGCCATATCAGCTATTAAAAAAGAGGGCCTTTCGCAGCTTATAGATATGATAATGAAAAAATTTTCCGGACTATTAGCGGATATAGATATGCTCATACCATACCATAATATGAATTTGCTGAATATGATATATAATGAAGGCAATGTCCTCGAGAGAAAAGATACCCCGGAGGGAATACGCATAAAAGCGCAGCTGCCTATGCAGGTAAAAGAAAAAATCTTGACAAAAAAACCTTCTGTGGTAAAATGAAACATCTTTTAGCACTCTAATGCTTAGAGTGCTATTCAGCAAATACCATGAAAACAAATAATTTCGAATCAAGAAAAGAAAAAATCCTGGAGCTTATAATAGAAAATTATATCAACAGCGCTTCTCCTATAAGCTCACGCGCGATAAGCAGCAGGCTACATAGGGGCTTAAGTTCTGCCACCATAAGAAACGTCATGGCAGATTTAGAAGATGCGGGTTTTATTATGCACCCTCACACTTCGGCAGGCAGGGTGCCTACGGAAAAGGGGTATCGTTATTATGTAGACAAGCTGATGCGGGCAAAGCTTCTTACCGAAGAGGAAAAAAAAGCCATAAACAAAGAATTCAAGGCGTGCGTAAATGAACTAGACGCCCTTTTGGATAAGGCCTCGCATATTTTATCCTCCATTACCAATCAGACCGGTATTGTGCTGTTTCCGATGCTTCAAAAGGGTATCTTCAGCCACGCTGATCTTATCAGGTTAAACAGCAATAGGCTGTTGATAGTGCTTATGACGGAATCAGGGCTTACTGAAGATTTTATAATTGACATGAAGCGGAGAATAGAAGATACGGATTTAACGCGTATAGCGAATTTCATCAACAGCCAGATCGGAAAGGGTTCTATTGAGAAGATAAGAAAAGAGATTATGCAGAGGCTTTTGGCGGAGAGGGATTCTTTCTTTTACGTTCTTGATAATACAAAGAGGATAATAGACGGTATGCTCGGTATAATAAGGGAAGAAAAAATATATTTAGGCGGCGCAGCTCACATAGTCGAACAGCCTGAATTTAGAGATGCCGGTAAGATAAGGAACATTTTCAAGATACTCGAGAACAATGACTTTTTATCCTCAATGCTTAAAAAGGGATTCGAAAAACAGGGTGTAAATGTGTATATAGGCAGTGAGCTGGATGATGAATTTGCGGAATTCGGCCTTGTAACGTGTAATTACTGTATAGGCGATATTCCGTGCGGCACTCTCGGCGTGATAGGCCCTGCCAGGATGGAATATGCAAGGCTTATATCTGTGGTGGGTTATGTCGCCTCTTCGCTAAATAAACTATTAAGCGACAATATACAGGAATAAAATATGAAAAAACACGATGAAAAAGAAAATGAACAGCATCTTCCCGATGATAGCGCTAGAGAACCGGAACCGGTAAAAGAAGATTACTATGATAAATATTTAAGGCTTCAGGCAGAATTCGATAATTTTAAAAAAAGGACATTTAAGGAAAAGCTGGAATTCGTAAAATTTGCAAATGAAGGCCTTATGCTGGAACTTGTGAGTATATTGGATGATTTCGAAAGAGGTATAAAATCAGCAGAGCAGAAAAAAGATTTTGCGCTTCTTCATCAGGGCGTGGATATGATTTCAAAACAGCTCCACCGGCTGCTGGAAGAGAAAGGTTTAAAAAAAATAAAATCCGCGGGAGAAAAATTTAATCCTGATGAGCACGAAGCCATAGAAACAGTCGAAGATAGCAAAAAAGAAGACGGTATTATAACTGAGGAATTGCAGCCGGGTTATTTCCTGAACGGAAGGATTATACGCCCGGCAAGAGTAAAAGTAGTAAAGAACAAGGAGGCATAACATGGCAAAAATAATAGGAATCGATTTAGGTACATCCAATTCTGCGGCATCGGTAATGGAAGGGTCAAGGCCGGTGATTATTCCGTCGGCAGAAGGCGCCGGTGTTTCAAGCGGAAAGGCGTTCCCTTCATATGTTGCATTCACAAAAGACGGCCAGCGCCTGGTAGGCGAGCCTGCAAGAAGGCAGGCCGCGATTAATCCCGAAGGCACAATACAGGCGGCGAAAAGAAAAATGGGCACAGACCATAAATTTAAAGTTCATGGAAAAGAATATACCCCTCAGCAGATATCTGCGTTTATTCTGCAGAAAATCAAGCAGGATGCCGAGGCTTATCTTGGGGAAAAGATAGAAGAGGTGGTTATTACCTGTCCGGCATATTTTAACGA
>JAFGKX010000001.1 GCA_016928375.1 Candidatus Omnitrophota bacterium
GTAGTTTGAGCAGGGCTTGCGGAGGCGTCGCGGGCATGGTTCCCGCCGAAGGCGGGAGAGCGACGCCGAGGACAGAGCGAAAAATCCTCGCTGGGGATTTTTCGCGTCCCTGCGAAAACTACTTCCGAGCTTTTATAATTTATCAAAATAACGGCAAGCGGAGGCAATAGGCAAAACTTTTGTACTCATTTTAGAATATCCTTTATAGCTGCTATCGTTCTATCTGCTGCCCCTTGGTTTTTCGCTATTATTGCCTTTGCGCGAGTGCCCATTGCTTCGGCTTGTGCGTTATTGTCATATAACATAGCGATAGCCTGCGCTAAGGATGCACTGTCTTTGACCTCTATCGCTGCTTTTTCTTTCAAAAACAAAGCCGCGATATCCTTAAAATTAAACATATTTGGCCCGAAGATTATTGGCTTTGAAAAATACGCCGGCTCTATTATATTTTGTCCGCCGTGCTTTACCAGGCTTCCACCTACAAATACTGCCCATGCCAGGCTGTAAAATAACTTAAGCTCGCCCATTGTATCGAGAATATATACCGCGGACTTCGCAGCAGGCTGAGAAACCTTTGAAGGAACAAACCCGAAAGATTTTACTGCTTTCGCTATTGTCTCCGCGCGCTCTATGTGCCGAGGCGCGATCAAAAGGCATATATCGCTATATTTTTTTATCAAGCTTTTATATGCCTCTAATATAATCTCTTCTTCTCCGGAATGCGTACTGCCTGCGACAATCAGCTTTTTACCTTTAAGCTTTAACCTATCTTCGGTGTTTTTCTTTTTCTCTTCTTCTATAGAAAAGACAGCATTATCGAATTTTATATTTCCGGATACGCCTACCCTTTGCGCGTCAGCGCCCAATGATATTATCCTGTTTTTATCCTCATCGCTTTGCATTTTAAATACCGAAACACAATCCAGTATATTTTTTAAAACAGGCTTTATCCATATATATTTTTTATAAGCTTTATCTGAGATCCTTCCGTTTACAAGTATTACCGGAATACCGAGTTTTTTAAGGTTCCTGAGCAGGTTAGGCCAGATTTCCGTTTCTACCACTATAAAGACGGATGGTTTTATAAATTTTATCGCGCGTTTTACGGCATATGTTACATCAAACGGCAAATACACTATTTGAATTTTAGAAGGCATTATTTTTTTCGCGATTTCATTACCGGTTTCGGTTATCGTTGAAATTGTTATATTGTATTCGGGGAAAGTATTTTTTATGCTTTCTACCAGCGTTCTTGCGGCTACAATTTCTCCGACGCTGACAGCATGTATCCATATTGTCGGCTGTTCCGGATTTTTCATATCCGCAGGATAAAACCCAAACCGTTCTAAAATACCCCTGCGCCGTTTTCTCCTGAAAATTAGCATAGAGGCCATATACAAAAAAATCCCTGCAATATAAAGCAACTGATAAATTGCGTACATTTAAATTAAAAAGCAAGGAATATGGTTTGAGCAGGGTGTGATTGAGGCGAGCGACCCCGACGCGATGTCGGGGGAGCACCCCTGCGAAAACCACTTCCGAGCTTTCCCCTTAAGCTCGTGGATGTACTTTGTCGTACACTTCTTTAAGCCGTTCCGTAGTTACATGCGTATATATCTGAGTGGTCGAAAGATTAGCGTGGCCTAAAAGCTCCTGCACGCTCCTTAGATCCGCCCCTCTGTTCAAAAGATGCGTGGCGAAAGAGTGCCTTAGAGTGTGCGGCGATATATTTTCTTTCCTGCTTGCTAATAATATATATTTATTTATTGTGCGCCGGACCGAACGGTCAGTAAGCCTGGTGCCTCTTTTATTCAGGAATAACGCTTCTCTGGATGCGAATTTAGCCGGCAGCTTATCTCTATATTTTCTTATTGCACAAACCGCATGCCGCCCTATAGGGGCAAGCCTTTCTTTTTTACCTTTGCCGTATACTTTTATAACCTCGCCTATATAATCTATGGCGCCCATATCCGTGCCTGTCAATTCCGATACCCTCATACCTGTGCTGTAAAGAGTTTCGAGTATAGCCTTGTCTCTTAATCCCGCAAGGTCCTCCCCCGGGGCATCCAGCAGCTTGGCTACTTCCTGCTCTTCTAAAAATCCGGGCAGCTTCATATCTTTTTTCGGGGTAAATATGCCCGATATGGGATTGGTTTTGATATAATTTTCGCGCATTAAAAATTTAAAAAAACTTCTTAAGCAGGATATCTTTCTGGCAACGGAAGATTTATTAAAGTTCGCAACCTTAAGGTGCGCCAGAAACTTTCTTATCAACAGGTAATCTACCTGCTCCACTTTCGTATCTTTTAAAAATTCGATGAATTCCTTAAGGTCTATACTGTAATTTCTGAGCGTATGCACGGACGCTTCTTTTTCTATTTGCAGATACCTTATAAATTTTTCCGTATATCTTTCCATTAAACTTTATCGGGCAGTTTTGCTGCGGTATATTTGCAGTTCGGATAGTTGGAGCATCCATAAAATATTCTGCCGCGGCTGTATCTTTCAAGCAGCTCGCCGCCGCAATTTTCCTGCGGACATTTTACTCCCGTAGGTATGGCTTTCGCATTCCTGCATTTAGGGTATCCTGAACAGCTTAAAAACCTGCCGTGACGCGAACGCTTTATGACCATTGGCTTGCCGCATTTATCGCATACCTTATCGGTCTTTTCATCTTCCAGGACTTCAAATGTGCCGTCCGGATTTTCTTTTATTGGCTTTGCATTTTTACATTTTGGAAATCCTGAACAGCTTAAAAACCTGCCTCTTCTGGACCACTTTACCACCATGGGCCTTTTACACTGCTGGCATATATAATCGGTTTTTTGCTCTTTCCCTTTTATCTTTTCCATATTCTGCTGCGCCAGGCTCAGTTTGGCGGAGAACGGCTTATAAAAATCGTTCAAGGCGTCCTGCCAGTTCATTTCGCCTTCTTCGACTTTATCGAGCTCATCTTCCATTTTCGCGGTAAATTCCACGTCAAGGATATGCGGGAAAAATTTTACAAGCATTTCGTTTACCATACTGCCGAGAGCTGTCGGCGAAAAAGAACCTTCCTCTCTTTTAACATACTGCCTTTTTAATATGGTATAAATAATGGGCGCATAAGTGCTGGGCCTGCCTATGCCTTTTTCTTCCAGGTCTTTTACGAGCGAGGCATCAGTATATCTTGCCGGCGGTTTCGTAAAATGCTGCGATGGAAACAACTCCATAAGATCCAGCTCTTCTCCTTTAGACAAAAGCGGCAATTTTATATAATCAGCTTTGTCATTTTGCGCAACCACTGCCATAAATCCTTCAAAAGCAACCTGCATACCGGTACTTTTGAATAAGTATGCGCCTTCGCCCTTGTTCTCTTTGGGCGCAGCTGCTATTTCAACGGACTGGGCATTAAATAAAGCCGGTTTCATCTGGCTCTGCAGGAATCTTTGCCATATAAGCGTATAAAGTTTATGTTGTTCCGCTGTCAAAAATTTCCTGATTTTCTCCGGTGTTTTATAAACAGACGTAGGCCTTATTGCTTCATGCGCGTCCTGCGTCCTTCGTTTTGATTTAAATTTGTTAGGCACTTTGGGCAGGTAATTATCGCCGAATTCTTTTTTTACGTATGATGCAGCTTCATCCTGCGCTGATTTCGCTATATTTACAGAATCCGTTCTCATATAAGTTATAAGGCCGGACATCCCTTCATCGGACATCTCAAGCCCTTCATAGAGCTGCTGCGCTATGCGCATGGTTTTTTCTGCCGGAAACCTCAATTTATTATACGCATCCTGCTGAAGTTTGCTGGTGGTATATGGCGCCGGAGGCAGCCTTACTTTCCTGCTTTCTTTTACGGCAGTTACCGTAAATATACAATTTTTTAACCGGCTGACTATATCGTCCGCGCCATTTTTATCCGGTACATCGGTTTTTTTATCGCTTATTTTTTCCAGTTTAGCTTTAAAAGAATCTTTTTCCGCATCAGCTTTTTTCTTAAGCTGCGCTTCTATTTCCCAGTATTCTTTCTGTATGAAGGCTTTTATGGCATCTTCTCTCTCTACGATAAGCCTTACTGCAACCGATTGCACTCTGCCCGCGCTTAAACCATGGCTTATTTTTTTCCATAAAATCGGCGAAATGCTGTATCCTACTATCCTGTCGAGTATACGCCTTGCCTGCTGCGCGTTGACTTTATTTATGTCTATATCACGCGGAGACGCAAATGCCCCTTCTACAGCATCTTTCGTTATTTGATGAAATTCAACCCTTACCGTACGGTTGTTCTTATCCTTAAGCTCATTATGCAGATGCCAGCTTATGGCCTCTCCCTCTCTGTCAGGATCAGTCGCAAGAAATATATTGCTTTTATCCTTTGCCGCGCTTTTTATTTCGCTTAAAATCTTTTTTCTGCCTTTTACCACAACATACTCGGGCTTAAAGTTGTTTTTGATATCAACGCCCATTTTGCTCAAAGGCAGATCTATCAAATGCCCCATAGAGGAGACCACTTCGTATTCCGCGCCCAGAAATTTGCTTATTGTTTTAGCCTTTGCAGGCGACTCCACTATCACGAGAGATTTTTTCTTCATTTATTTTTTATTTCCTTATGTATAATTTACCGGGCAGCTGCCTGGCAAAGCCTTTGATCTCCAGATTCAATAAACCGGATAAAATCTGCGGCGTATTCATGTTCAATGTTTCTGTAAGCGTATCTATGCCCGTAGGCTCGCTTGACAAAAGCTGATAAATCTTTTTCTCTTCATCCGCTATGTTAAGCGAAACCTGCTCAATCATTTCATCTTTCTGCGTTTTGTTTCTTTCACCCAGTTTCACGAGCATTTCAGGGAAAACTTCATCTATAATGTCAAATGCATCTTCCGCAAGCTTGGCGCCCTGCTTTATAAGCTTGTGGCAGCCTTCCGATTTAGACGAGGCGGCATTTCCCGGAACCGCAAAAACATCCCTGCCTTGTTCGAGCGCAAAATCAGATGTTATCAGAGCGCCGCTTTCTTTCGCAGCTTCAATCACCACTACGCCTCTCGATAGTCCGCTTATAACCCTGTTTCTCCTTGGGAAATTTTCTTTTAACGGCGGCGTATAAAGCGGAAACTCAGACATCAACAGCCCTTTTTGGCTTATATCTTTGGACAATTTTGTGTTTTCCGGCGGATATATATTCATAAGGCCGCTGCCCAATACCGCTATTGTTTCGCCGCCGAATTCGATTGACGCGCGGTGCGCTGCCGTATCTATTCCCCTTGCCATTCCGGATACTGTCGTTATTCTGAATTCCGCAAGGTAGCGGCATATGCGCCTTGCCATGCTGATGCCGTACTGAGTGCATTTGCGACAGCCCACTATTGCAATTGTTTTCTCGTTGTTTATATCAAGGCATCCTCTTGTATATAGCACTATCGGAGGGCTGTAAATGCGCTTTAAGATTTCAGGGTAATCAGCATCCAATATTGTCGTTATTTTTATTTTTTCCTTTTTGACAGTTTCTATTTCTTTATCTATATCAAATATTTTACCGGCTCTGATTATATCGGGTTGTTTTGAATCTAATATACCGGAAGTTGTGCCGAAACGCTCAAGCATATCCTTAAGGCGCTGGTAGCCGAAAGATGGTATGGCGTTAAGCAGGATTAGGTCCCGCGTTTCACTATTCATGCTTTTTCATTATTCCTATAATTTCATCAGCCGCCTTATCCGGTGTAAGAGCGGTGGTGTCTATAGTGTAATCCGCTTTTTTATAAAAAGGCGCGCGTTTCACCAGAAGTTCTGCTATGATATTTTTTGGGTCTTTTGTGTTTAAAAGCGGCCTTGAGGCATTGCGCCTGATTCTTTCAAAAATAGCGTCCGCTGACGCGCTCAGGCAGAATATAATACCTGTGCGCTTTAAATTTTTCAGGTTATCCTCATTTATAATAGCGCCGCCGCCTGCGTCTATAACAACGCCTGTTTTATCCGATGCCAGCGCTACCATATCTGATTCTATTTTCCGAAAATGCGGCTCTCCGTATACCTTAAAAATATCCGATATTTTTCTACCCGCGCTTTTTTCTATCATATCATCAAGACAAAGCCTGGGTATTTTAAGACGGGCCTCGATGATTTTGCTTACCTCGGTCTTGCCTGTCCCCATAAATCCGGTGAGCACGATATTTTTCATCCCGCACCTTTTTATTATTCCCGCATCCTTTCACTTAAAAGATACGGGATTTAACGTTCTAAATATTATATGCCTGTTTAACGTAGCCTTTGTAGTTTCTCTTAAGCTCATTCATGGAATCTGAACCGAACTTTTCCATAAAGGCATCAAGCAGCGTTATAGCAGCGACATTTTCAGCCACAACAGATGCCGCAGGCAAAGCGCATACATCCGCGCGCTCCACGACAGCTTTAGCGGGTTTTTTAGTTTTTATATTTATTGAATCGAGCGGCTTCATCAAGGTGGATATCGGCTTCATAAAACAGCTTACGCAGAGCGGCTCTCCATTAGTCATGCCGCCTTCGACTCCGCCGGCATTATTGGTATTTCTTGAAATTTTATTATTTTTGTAATATATAGCATCATGAAATTGCGAGCCCTTTAAACTTGCGCCTTCGAATCCTATACCGAAGTATACGCCTTTTATCGCCTGTATAGACATAAGCTCAAGCGTCAAACGCGCGTCTATTTTTTTATCGTAATTCATGCAGCTGCCCAGGCCTATGGGCAGGCCTGTTACTATAACTTCA
>JAFGKX010000146.1 GCA_016928375.1 Candidatus Omnitrophota bacterium
AGCATCTGAAACATTTTCTATATTAAGAAGCATAAACAGAGATGAATTAAACTATGATACTGGATTATACGGCGCAATTATTAAGTCTCCGTTATCAGGAGCTGGCACTTTTGCTCTTTTTATTCCGAGCTTTTTTACACACTTAATACTTCTTAATCCTGTAGAGACTATAAAAAGTTTACCCTCTATCCCTTATACTATGGGTAAGATGTTTATAGAAGATTTCAATGTTAACCCTGGTTATGCAGCGGGCGAGGCAATAGTTCTATTATTGCCGATTGCTAAAAGCGGGTTTATGAAAGGGGCAAGTATAACAAAGGTAATGCTTAAGCTTGAATTAGGCGAAAGCTTTACTCCGCGCGGTATCTTCAGGGCATGCTTAAAAGTAGATACAAGAGCCAAAGTTTTTGAGGCATTTAGAACCGGTATGGGCGTGAGTATTTCAGAAGGGGCGACAACTATGGTTGAATTGCCGCTTACTATGGCTACTGTTGGCATGTGGAGAATTTTTACACCTAGGGGATTTTTCAGAATCACGAGTTTATTAACTTCAAGGACATTAGTGAGGGCTTATGAGCTTCCGCTTGACATGAGCACTTTGGGCGCCTGGAAAATTTTTGCACCAAAAGGATTTTCTAAGATAGCAGATTTCTTATCAGGCAAAATAATAGATTTAAGCTTCCGGTATGAAAGCGCAAGAATGGCCAAGGCATCAAAGGCACTATCATACGAAAGCTTGCCGACATTACAGGAATCGGCAAACAAATTCAAGGCCTATAGGGACGCATCCGAGAAAGGAACTTTCGCAAGGCAATATTTTGATAATAAGCTCGCAGTGACAAAAGAAGCTATTTTGGATAAAATCGGTAAACCCGGCACAGCAACTATTGCCCGTATGTCAAAATCGGAAGCCGGGGGAAACATTACCGTAGGAGAGGAAAAATTACAATTAACAGTAAGCGCTGATCTTATAGATGCAGCAAACAAAAGATTACTTAATGAAGCCTTAGACACAGGCAGGGTTACTTTGCGGGAAATTGCTGATGTAGACCTTTCCAATAGAGATGCTACTTTGCAGCTAGATTATATAATGGTTACAAGAGGAATGAGGGATATGGCAGTTACAATATTGGAAGTACATGCCAGTACAGTTATCAGGGCCTCGGTAGATGTAGAAAGTGACTGCAGGCGTATTCAGAATGCTGAGTTAGGAGGCCGCGTAACGCTTTCTAACGGAGAAACAGTAGAAGTTACAAATCAATTAAAAGAAGTAGCCGGCGAAAAGTTCAACGCTGTTAATAAAGCAAAAGAAGCAATTGTGACTGCTGAAAAAGAAATTATTGATGCTCATAAAAATATGGATAGCCTAAGAACCGAAACCTATAGAGCAGAAGCCGAGTTAAGCAGTGCAAGAACTGAAAAGGCAGAAGCAGAGCAGGTTCCTATAGATGAAACACTTAAAGGTGAAGCCAGGGCAAAGGCTGAAGCAGCCAAAAGCCAGGCTGTCGAAGCGCTTGGGAAAAAGGTTGAGCATCTTGAAGCACGCGTCAAAGATCTTAAAACGCAATATGAAAGAAGCGCCTTGCACGCTAAGGCAAGGCTTTTGGATAGAAATGAGCAGCAGTTATTACTTGATAAGCTTCTTAATAAAAAGGTAAACACGGACTTGATGAAGCCCTCCCTTGATCTGCTGAGCGCCCGCGTGCAGGATAAAATATTTAAAGCGCAGGAAAGGATGGAACAGATAGAAAAAGACAGGGCAAAATTAAAAACCGAAAAATCCGAGAGCGGAAGAGAACTGACAAAAGAGGAAATTAATAGCCTAAAAGTAAAATTAGACGCAAAAGAAGAGGCTTGTAAAAAAGAGATAGAGATGCTGAGGGCAGAATTAGAGGTGTATAAAGCTGCGGCAAAATCTCAAAGCGCATCAGGCGTTAAATACTGGATCAGGAAAGGAAAAACTGAGGCAGATGCGGCGTATGAATCTTTAGTGGAAGATTATGTCAAAAAAGCGAAAGAATATAAAAGAGCCGTAAACAGAGATAATGTGAAAACAGAGCTTGACCAAATAGAAACAAATATGACTGATCTTAAAAAAGAATATATCGCAGCAGATACGCCGGCGGAGAGAAAAGAAATAATGGCAAGGCTAAATGAATTAGCGAGAAAGAGGCAGCATTATAGGGAATTAGCAAGAGTCCTTGATAAAGAGCGGGAATATCTCGAAACAGTAAAATCTGATCCGAACAATGAAAATCTTGCAACGATGGCAGGCATTATAAGAGTTATGCGTCAACGCATAAGAGCTATTTATAATGAAGGCAATATGCTGGCCAATGCTTTTGATCCGGCGGTATCCGGAAGAGATATACAGGTGATATTTAACGCAAGGACAGAACAAGAGATAGCGCTAAGAAATACGATAATCAATTCGATATGCCGGGAAGTATTCGGTAAATCGGAAAAACAATTAAACTGGGCAGAGAAAGATGTATTGCAGAAAGAGATCGTGAGAGTGCTCCATGACCATGGCAAAGATTTAAGCGCAGATAAATGGGTATACGAGAAAGATACTTATATTACGGAAGCCGATGGCACGAAAAAGGCAAATGTAGCTGTACCGTTTAATGAAGATTTATATGTAAAACAGGCTATGGGCATAGAGGTATGTTCTGATGGAAATATTATGTATTTGAAAGCCGCCGGCGGTAAATCAGAAGTATTGAGCGCTGTATTTGGCAGAGTAGGAGGCATAGGGGAGTTATTGGTTGGCGGAAAACAGGAAAAAGGGCAATTCTTGGGAAAATATCAGAAATTAGCCAGGGCTTATGGTTTTGAATATATAGATGCCTCGGAATACTGTTCAACAGGTAATTATACACGCTTGATTGATTTGATTAATGATAGCGCGGATAAAAATAGAAATATAGTACTCGTGTTCGATACAGATACAGCGGGACATATGATTCAGGCTGCAAAAGCAGTAGGGGGCGAAAGACTGGCAGAGGCATTAGACCGTATAAATGCAATAGGCGCGGATGAAGTTGACTTATTGGCATTGTCGCGTAAAGCATACAGAATAGCAACGCCTGACGGAAGACAGGTCGGTTCATTCATAAAAAGGATGCAGGCCTTAAAAGATACAATAGAAGAAAGCAACATAAAATTTAAACCATATTCTGAATTTAAAGAAGCAGCGCACAGCGAAGGTTATTTCTATACCAGAGACCCTAACGGCACAATAAAATTAAGCGATGGCCTGGATTCACATTTAAGAAGCAAGGGTTTTGAACGCGTAAAATTCGGCGGTTCAGAAATACAAAATGCATTAAGGGCTAAGTATGAGATAGAGGAAGTTCCTGTTTCTCTGAGAACTACGGGTTTTGCAGAAGACAGGCCTTATACCATAGAAAATGGCAGTTTGCAGGTAGGCACAAGTGACAGCAGCAGCGTATATAACTTTGTAATATCTATGTATGAGAACGCAAGGCGTATAGCGCACAATGAAACACCCATAAATATAAATGAAATGAATTTCTCTGAAACAGTAGGCGAGGCAACGGTTTCTCAGATGTTTAGCTCTCGCTCAGGCAGAAGACTTGTATTCGGCGGTTCAGCTACACTTGATGTCGCAGGAGAGCTTTCCACTATTATTACAGGTTCAAAGGTAGTGGAAATAGAACCTACAACATGGAGCACCTTGACAGGAGGCACATGCGAAATTCGTTTTATAGAAAGCGGCGAAACAGTAGAGATGATAGCAACTTCTGCAATTGAAAGCCTGGGCAAAAATGGCAGCGAGGGTAAAATGGGCAGAGGCTCTTTAATAGCTACTAAAATGGCCAGGGATACAGTAATTAGCATTATGAAAAAATATATAAGTAAAGAAGTAGCCGAAGGCAGAATAGATGAAGCTGCAGAAAAGGCGCTTAATGCAAAACTGAATAAAATTATAGGCGAGACAGACGGCCAGGATTACCTTACTACGGAAAATAGTGTCGGCCTGGATAATAGGCCGCAGGGTTTATTGGATAGAGCCAGGAATGAGAATATTCCCGGTTCTGAAAGAATTCAGGTTATTGAAAATTACACATCTAATGAAGGCAAGGTAATAAATGCGATAGTAAAGCGTACCGGTGAAGAACGCATGATAACCATAGTAAACACTAAGGGCTTAAGGGCATTAAGTTACGAAGGCGATGTTGATATGGTTCTTGCAGATGCGCAGAATATGACTATAGG
>JAFGKX010000147.1 GCA_016928375.1 Candidatus Omnitrophota bacterium
AATATCAAATTTTTTCATCCTTCAGCAATCAATATTGCGCTGGCTACAGCATAATTACGCGCATGTGATAAACTTATAATAATATCTTTTATGCCTCTGTCATCTTTTAGCTGCTTGAGGTGCCCGTAAAGTTTTACTATCGGCCTGCCGGATTTTTCATTCCACACTTCTATTTCCGTCCACTCTACGCGCTTGCTAAAGCCGTCGCCAAACGCTTTAAGCACCGCCTCTTTTGCGGCAAACCTCGCCGCAAGATGCTGAAAAGAAAAAGGTTTTTGCCTTGAATATTCTATTTCTTTTTCGGTAAATATGCGTTTTAGAAATTTATCCTTCCATTTCCTGCACGCATTTTTTACCCTGCTTATTTCAACTATATCTATTCCTGTTCCGATAATCAATTTAACTTGTGCCGCATTTCTTTCACGGCCCTTTCCAACCCGACAAATACAGCTCGCGCTATAACAGAAAATCCAATATTCAATTCTTCCATTCCCTTAAGGCAGGCTATTGGCTTTACGTTGTCATAATCAAGCCCGTGGCCTGCGTTCACTCTAAGGCCTAAAGATTCGGCAAAAGAAACAGCTTTTTTTATTTTATCAAATTCTTTCACTTTTTTTGCATAATTTTTGGCCTGTCTGCCGGCGAGGCAGGCCCGCCTGCCGGCGAGGCAGGCGTCGGCGTATCTGCCTGTATGTATTTCTATAAACGGCGCGCCGATATCCTTGGCTGCCTCTATCTGTTTTTTATCGGGATTTATAAAAAGGCTTACGAAAATTCCGCTATCAAGCAGCCTTTGAACAACACTTTTTATTCTTTTTTTATTTTTCAACACATCGAGCCCGCCTTCGGTGGTAAGCTCTTTTCTTCTTTCAGGCACCAATGTAGCTTCATCCGGCCTGACTTTAAGCGCAACTTTTACAATATCTTCGGCAACAGACATCTCCAGGTTTAATTTAGTTCTGATTGTTTTTCTTAGGCTGTATACGTCCTTATCGTGGATATGGCGGCGGTCTTCCCTTAGGTGGCATATTATGGAATCAGCGCCTGCATTTTCGCATATAAGGGCTGCCTTTACTGGGTCTGGGAAAATAGTCCGGCGGGCTTGTCTTAATGTAGCGACATGGTCAATGTTAATTCCCAGCTTCGGCATTAAGTTCCTCCATCGCAACAGCAGCAATAGCATCCGCCATGTCCTTTATCTGCAGTTGATCCTGGCCTTCTATCATTATTCTGAGCTTATTTCCTTCTGTGCCCGAATATCTGACATATATTCTGCCGGAAGAGCCGAGTTTTGCTTCGTTTTTAGCGATAATCTTGCTTAATTTTGGGGCTTCGCTTACAGGTTTTTTATTTTTAACTTCCACATTAACCAGAATCTGCGGGAATTTATACATGCATCTGGCTAATACGCTTAACGGCTTTTTTTCCGCAGCCATAATCTTTAATATAAGAAGCGCTGTCAGGATGCCGTCCCCTGTAGTCGTAAAATCCAGAGGTATAATATGGCCCGACTGTTCTCCTCCTAAATTAAGTTTTGAGGACAACATTTTTTCCAATACCAGCTTATCTCCGACCTCTGTCTTCAACAGCTTGCCGCCCCATTGCGCTACGCACATATCAAGCCCAAGGTTGCTCATATGGGTGGCAACTATACTGTTTTTTCGCAATAACCCGTTTTTCAACAGGTAATTTCCTATTATTGCCAGCTGGAAATCCCCATCCAGCACCCTGCCTTTTTCATCGCAGATAATCAGCCTGTCAGCGTCTCCGTCAAAGGAAAATCCGCAGTCCGACTTGTTCTCTATTACGGATTTAGATACAACTTCCGGGTGTAGTGCGCCGCATGAGGAATTAATATTTTCGCCTTCGGGAGTGCTGTTTAAACACACGGGGCTTTTTGTAATCTCTTTAAATAAATCCGGGGCTATTAGGCTGGCGGATCCATACGCGCAGTCAATAACAATTTTATATCCGGAAACATCCGTACCTTCGAGTATTTTTTTTAAAAAATCTATGTATTCTTTTTTTGCGTCTTTGGCTTCTATTCTGCCTGTCGGCTGCGCCTCGACAGCGGGCTGTCCGGATTGAGACGCAGGAACAATTTCTTCAAATAATATTTTTTCTATTTCGGTTTCCTCTTCGGCAAAAAGTTTATACCCTTTATAAGAAAAAAATTTCAGGCCGTTATCGGAAACTGCGTTATGAGAGGCTGATATCACTATGCCCAGATCATAATTATTCTCTATTATTATATGCCCTAGTGACGCGCTCGGCATAATCCCTAGCTGCACCACATCGACCCCGGCCATTGTTACGCCTTTGGCCAAAGCGCTTTCAAGCATGGCGCCTGACTCGCGCGTATCTTTTGTTATGCAAATCTTCTGCCTTTTTCTCTTATGCGGATTTAGGTGTAATATATAAGTGCCCAGCGCCAGGCCTAATTTATAAACCATATCCTCGGTTAAAGGATAAACTCCTACTTTTTGCCTGATACCATCGGTGCCGAATAATTTAGGCATGTCTACTTGAGGCCTTTCTTTACTATAGGTATTATGACATAAAAGTTGCGGTCTTTGTTCATTTTACAGCCTGCTATTTCTTTAATGCTGGCCTTCTGCCTTATCGACCTGGCAGCGCCCTGTACTGAAATAGGCTCTGTAGTAACGGAGGATAAATTTTCAACATCTTTAAACGGCCCGGTCACAACACATTCCGCAGGCTGCACTTTTATTCTCTCTATCGCCACTCTGTATTTATCTTCGGGCGTGCCTATTATATTAACGTGAACCGGCAGTTTTTTTACGATAATGCCTTCATCGGAAAGCGCGACTGTCGTAGAGGAAGCGTCTTCTTTGATGGGCGATTGCATATAAATCTGGCCCGCTATATAGGCCCACACAAGCACAGCCAATATCAATGCCGCTATCTTTATCAGCAGATTATGAAAAATCGCGGAATAAACCACTCTCATTTAGCTGCCTTTCTCCCCAATAACTTTATTATGTTTTTCTTTGCGCGGCCCTGTTTTATACTGCATAAATTGATCAGCATTTTTTCCAAACCGTCTTTGTCAAGGCCCTGCATAAGTTTGCCGTCAACGGCTATCGACATTGCGCCGGTCTCTTCCGATACTACCACCACAACAGCATCTGTCTCTTCCGTAAGCCCTATTGCTGCCCTGTGGCGAGTCCCAAGCCTCTTACTTATGTGGGGATTATCGGTCAACGGAAAAAGGCACCCGGCTGCCAATATCCTGTCTGCTCTTATAACCAGGCCTCCGTCATGCAAAGTGCTGTTTGGGGTAAAAATAGTATTTATAAGTTCGTTTGTAACCTGGCCGTCAACACCTATGCCGCTCTCTATGTAGATTCTTAAAGATGCGTCTCTTTCTATGGCCATTATAGCGCCTGTTCTTTTTTTGGAAAGCAGGTAAGCAACGTCAACGATTTCCTGAATAATATACTGTTCCAGCACAGGCAAACTGAACATACCCCGCTGCCCTATCTTGGCTAAGCCCTGCCTGAGCTCAGGTTGAAATAATATGATAAGAGCTATAACGACTATGCCAAATAAACGCTCGATTATCCAGTTAAGAATATGAAGTTCCATTTTTTGTGTAATAAAAAACGCCAGAATAGACATAGATACAAAAATAATGGCCAGGCCTTTTAACACCTGGAATGCTCTCGTGCCTTTTATGAAAAGCAGGACCAGGTAAAATAGATACCATAGCGCTATTATTTCCGCGAGCGGCTTCCAGATACTTGCAAAATACTCCAATATTTCCAAATTAAAAACTCCCTGAATTAATTATACTACTGATTATGTCTTTAGTCCATACTGCTTCTTTCACATCGTGCACTCTTATTATATTCGCGCCGTTTGCAATAGCAATGGCGTTACATGCAACCGTCGGAATAAGCCTGTCTTTAATGCCCAATTTCAATAACCTGCCCATGAAAGATTTTCTGGATACGCCGATTAAAACCGGGTACCCTAATTTTTTAAACCCGGCTATGTTGTCTATTATCTCCAGGTTATGCTGTACTGTTTTGCCGAACCCTATTCCCGGATCAATCACAATGCTGTTTTTATTTATGCCGGAGCTTACGGCGATGTTTATACTGTTTTTCAACGCAGCCCTGATTTCACCTATCAGATTTTTATACCGCGGCTTATTCTGCATAGTCCTGGGGCTTCCTTTAATGTGCATTAGAATAACTGCCGCTTTATAGGCTGCTATTACATTTTTCATCTGCGCGTCGAAAGTAAGCCCTGTTATGTCATTTATAATAGATGCCCCGCAGCGCAATGCCTCCCGGGCAACTTCGGATTTTTTTGTATCTACGGATACGGGTATCCGGGCTTTTTTGATAAATTTTTTCAGCACCGGAATAACTCTGTCCATCTCCTTGCCGGCGCTTATCTCTTCAGCTCCAGGGCGGCTGGATTCGCCGCCGATATCTATTATATCCGCGCCTTCCGCCTGCATCTTAAGCGCCTGCTTATACGCATCGTGCGTTTTAATATATTTGCCGGCATCGGAAAAAGAATCCGGCGTTACGTTCAGCACGCCCATTACCAGCGGTTTAGAAAGAGCTATTTTAAATTTCCGGCATACCAAATATTTCATTTAAACTTTTATACCGACGATCTCCGTTACTTCTTTTACTTCCAGAACTTCTTTTTCTATCAAGGCCTCTGCAAGTTTTATCAGCTTATCTTTATTCACAGTCAAAGTATCTTTTGCGCGCCTGTAACATTCATCTACAATACCCCTTACTTCCCTGTCTATTTCCTGAGCTGTCTGTTCGCTGTAGTTTCTTTCTTCGGTAATGTCCCTGCCTAAAAATATCTGCTCGTGGCGCCTGCCGAAAGTAAGGTGCCCCAGTTTTTCGCTCATGCCGAAATCACATACCATTCTTCTTGCCAATTCCGTCACAACCTCAAGGTCATTATGCGCGCCTGTAGTTATATCAATAAAAATCAATTCCTCACTCGCCCTGCCGCCCAATGCTATCGTTATCCCGTTCATAAGCTCGTTTCTGGAGCGGAGATATTTATCCTGCAGGGGCTTTTGCAGCGTGTAGCCTAATGCCGCGGCGCCGCGCGGTATTATGGAAACTTTATGCAATTTCTCGGTGCCGGGAAAAAGAAGCGCCAGCAGCGCATGCCCGGATTCGTGATACGCGACTATTTTTTTCTCATCTTTATCTATAACCTTGCTTTTTCTCTCAGGCCCGGCCATAACCCTTTCTATGGATTCTTCCAATTCCGAAATAGTCACTTCTTTTTTCAGGCGCCTTGCCGCCAAAAGCGCGGCCTCATTGACTAAATTCGCAAGATCAGCGCCTGAAAAACCGGATGTCTGCTGAGCTATGGAAAAAAGATCCATATCTTTTGCAAGTTTTATATCCTTTACATGGACTTTCAATATCGCTTCTCTTCCCTTTATATCAGGGCGGTCAACCACTATCTGCCTGTCGAATCTGCCCGGGCGCAATAATGCCGGGTCTAAAACATCGGGCCTGTTTGTAGCTGCTACCAAAATAACGCCTACTTCGGTGCTGAAACCATCCATTTCTGCTAAAAGCGCGTTTAATGTCTGCTCTCTCTCATCGTGCCCGCCGCCTATTCCCGCGAATCTCTGGCGGCCAACGGCATCTATTTCATCTATAAAAATAATCGCGCCTTTCTGGCTTGAACGCGCGGATTTTTTTGCCTGCTCAAAAAGGTCTCTTACTCTCGCTGCCCCGACGCCTACAAACATCTCCACAAAATCAGAACCGCTTAAGCTAAAAAACGGCACCCCTGCTTCGCCTGAAACAGCTTTGGCCAAAAGCGTTTTTCCGCACCCCGGAGGCCCCATAAGCAGGACACCTTTTGGTATTTTTCCGCCTAAGCTTTGGAATTTTTTCGGGTCCTTAAGGAATTCCACTACCTCCTGCAGTTCTTCCTTCGCCTCGTTTACCCCGGCTACATTATCAAATGTAATTTTCAGCCTGTTGCCTGAAACAAGCGTAGCCCTGCTTTTTCCGAAGGACCATATCCTTCCGCCTGGGCCGCCGCCCTGCGCGCCCCTGAAGACAAAAAACCATAAAAGCCCAAAGAAAAATAAAGTAGGCGCCATCGAATAAAATACATTGGCCCAGAAAGTCCGTAAAGGCTCGACATTAAATTCATCTATATTGCTTCTCATCAGTTTTATGACATCCGGGTCATTTGTCGGGATCTCCACTTCAAACCTACCGCCTGCAGCCAAAAACCCGCGGACTTTATTTTCCGTAAGCGTTGCGCTTTTTATGGCAGGAGCCTGCCTGTTGTTTTCAACCATATTATAGAATTTGCCGTACATCAATGTTACCGGCATGCCCTCAACGGCAGATGAAAAATTGCGCATAAGATAAATTGACAAGAATATAACGACTATCCATAAAACAGTGTTTCTGGGTGGCATTTTTTTATAGTTGTTTTTTCTGGCGGGCTTATTCTGCATTTTCTGTATTTTACGATGATTATTGGCCATTTTTTTCCTATTTTATTTTTGAAAGTTTAGGTGTATTTTAGAGTGCTAATTATAACACTAATATATAGACATCCGCAAGTATTTTTTTGTGGAAGGAGTTATCTTGAAATCCTCCGACATGCGTACGCCATAAACCCATACGATCCTGCCTGTTGCATCAACAACTACAGGTATTGCGCCTCTTTTATCCGAATCTATCTTATCATCCACGAAAATATCCTGCAGGCGTTTATGCTGCTTCATGCCCAGGGGCTTCATTTTATCCGCGCTCTCACGGAAGCGTATTTTCAGCGGAAAAGCTATTCTATCCGCATCAAAGTATTCGACATTTTTGGATTTACCCAAAGTTTTGGGCGGACACTTCAGTATAACCTGCTTTATCTCAATTGGAGCAGGTATTATTTTTTTAACGGCGTTTGTCTTAATCAGAAAATCCAGTGTCCGGGATTTTTTCACAACACTTATTCCGCCGGGCAGGTGCACCTGTGAATTTAATTTCCTTTTTGAAATCAGGTCTTCTATTTCATCCCAGTGGCGGTAGTCTATCTTGTTTAAATTGCCTTTTACGTTTTCTATAGCGAGCCTTACCACGCCTCTTTTTAAAGACGGGTGCATGAATTTGATTTTTTCTAACGAAAGACCTGTTTTGCCCGGGCTTTTAACTGCTGTTTTATCAAAAATATTTTTTTGCATGCCGAGTAAGTACTCATAATCTGTCGCAACATTATCAGCCGCTTTCGCAAGAATATTTTTAATTTGCGGCGAAAAGTTTTTTTCTATATAAGGAATCAATTTGTTTCTTATTTTATTTCTCAAAAATACATCTTTAAGGTTCGAACTGTCATACCTGGGCTTTATTCTTTTTATTTTCAAAAAGGATAGAATTTCTTTTTTTGATGTTTCCAGCATTGGGCGTACTACTAAAATATTTTTATCGAGCTGTCTTTTTACCGGAATACCGCAAAGCCCGCGAAGCCCGGAACCTTTTAAAAGCCGCATTAGTACGGTCTCTGCCTGGTCTTCGTTTGTGTGCGCTGTCGCTATTTTGTTTGCCTTTATTTTACCGGCTATATCAGCCAGAAAACCGTAGCGAATTCGACGGGCGGCATCTTCCAGGGAAAGTTTATTTTTCCGGGCAAAGGCGTTGGCATCCGCTGACTGCGTAAAAAGCGGTATGCTAAGCCCGGAGGTTATTTTTTTCACATAAAGTTCATCCTTGTCGGATTCCGCGCCTCTTAAACAGTGGTTAAGATGCGCTGCGCATAAATTTATACCTATCTCTTTTTTTAAATAATAAAGCGCCAGCAAAAGACATATTGAATCCGGGCCTCCTGAACAAGCAATGAGCACGGTATCGCCTTTTCTAAGCAGATGAAATTTATTTATTGTATGTTTTATTTTTTTAAGCATGGGTTTTAAAGGACGGGATTTAACGGGCTATCAGCAATATATAAGTAAAGACAATAGTCAGTGCGGTAAAAAGCAGAAAAAAATACACAAAAATTCTGGGGCTTTTGCGGACTCTTTTGATGTGCCTTTCTATCATTTTTTGCTGAATATTATCTATTTTTTCGTATTCCACTCCAAAAAAATAGACGTCAAACGCCGGCTCTGAAACTTTTGTCATCCACTTAACGGTTACTACGGAATCTACGGGAGGAGCGTCGTGAGGTATACGAATACTGACTTTCAGCTTGGATTTATACGGAATTAGCTCAAGCCTATCTTTTTCTCTATCAAGCTCGCATTGTATAGAGAGGCCGCCTTTGGCAACATTTCTCGTAATCGCTCTGTATACGCTGCCGTAAGGCTGGCCGCTTTCATCTAAAAGCTGAAAATCTACAAAAAATGCCTGATGAACCCTGGGGTGGCGCCTGTTTTCTATTTTTGCAATATCGTCTTCCATTCTCCGCCTTTATTTTATGTATAAATATTATATTATACACGCAAAAAAAGTAAAGGGAAATTATAGTTTTTAAATTGGTAGCGGGGAGTGGATTCGAACCACCGACATGCCGGGTATGAGCCGACTGCTCTAACCAACTGAGCTACCCCGCCTTGAGTGTAGGGCATAATTATACCAAATTAAAAATTCATTAGCAATGATAAAAAATGGGGCCAACTCTCTATTTTTTTAAAAAAATATGAAATTGGCCCTATTTTATTA
>JAFGKX010000148.1 GCA_016928375.1 Candidatus Omnitrophota bacterium
AAGGGGTCAACCATAACTATGGTCAAAAGGTCGTTTATTTTATCTATAGGGATAACGTCAAACTGACGCGCCATAGCAGCCGGTATTATTTTTATTATTCTCGGGTCTATTATATAGTTTTTAAGCGGAAGATACGGAAAACCGTACTGACTGGAAAGACAACCCGCTATATCGGCCTCTGTCGCAGCCCTCAATCTTATAAGGCACTGGCTTAAAAATCCGCCTTCGGCTTTCTGGAGCTCAAGCGCACGTTCCAACTGCTGCTTGTTAATAATTTTTCTTTCCAGCAGCAGCTGGCCCAGCTTTTTTGTTATAAATCTTCTATATATCATATACGATTATTTATTCTTTACTTTTGAATCAAGATAAAAGGTCACGGGCCCGTCGTTAACAAGCCCTACCTGCATCTTTGCTCCAAACTGCCCTTCTTTAACTGTTATATTTTCTTTCCGCAGCATATCATTAAAACAGCTCCACAGTTTCTTCGCGGCTGCGGGTTCTTCCGCGGCGTCGAATCCGGGCCTGTTTCCTTTATGCACGTCTGCCAGCAAAGTAAATTGCGGTATGCTTAAAATTTCTCCACCTGCCTGATTTATATTCAGGTTCATTTTTTGCAGGCTGTCTTCAAAAATTCGCAGGTTTTTTATTTTGCCCGCAAGATATTCCGCATCTCCCAAGGTATCGCCTTTTGCTATTCCTACCAAAAGCGCCATGCCGCCGGATATTGCGGAAAACTCTTCCCCGCCGATCATCACTTTCGCTTCTTTTACCTTCTGCGCTACAATACGCATAGTCAATCCATCCTGTACGCGAATATCAGAATAATACCGATTACAACACCTGCTGAATTAAGCGCAACATCTGCAAAATCGCAATAACGGTTAGGCAGTATGTACTGAATAAGCAGTTCATCCACCAGGCTTGCCGCAAACGCAGTAAGAGCTGCCAGAAAATAACTTTTAGCTGCGGAATATCTGGCTGTAAACGCTCTGTATAAAAAAATGCTTAAAATTGCATATTCCGGAATATGCAAAGTCTGAGCCGGTATCCTGAGGGTGATGTTTATAAAACAAGCTGCGCTTAACGTAATTGCCGCTATTATACAGGCAGCGGCGTTATGTAGTTTAAATTTTATTATAAACGGCAAATATGCGCTTACAGCAGCTGCTGCTGACAATATTATCAGGGCGCGCTTTACATTGCCGAAACCGAATTGTTTGAATAAAAAATTGATTAGATCCGGAGTGAACGGTAGAAATAAATATATTAAAACCAACCAGGCCGCCGCAAGGCTTAATCTTAATGCGTACTTATTTTTCACTTGACTATGTGCCTGTCGATAAAATGCACTATCTCTTCCTGGGTCTTTTGCTGCATATCCGCAAATTGTATTCCCATTCCGGGATAAAAATCCGGCTGCAGCTGCTTATCCGCTATCCACACAATCATACCCTTGGCGGAAATGCTTTTTTTCTCTTCCATCTCAGGCAGCACAATGTCCAGGTCAACTTTCGTACCTACGGGCAGCATATTTATACTGCGTAGAAAAAGGCCGGTGCCGCTTATATTGCCGACCAGCCCTGAATAAAGTTGATTTTGTTCCGGATGGGCATCGTTTCTTTTATAATATACAGTGACATCTATACCGAGCCTGGGAAATCTTCTCCTTAAGGGCTGCTCATCGCCGGGTGTTTCTTTTGTGGCAGATGTCTTTTTATGCTCAAAGCTTTCTATGGCCTTGTTTAAGTCTATGTAAATATCAAAAACATTATCCAGCTTTACTATATGCAAAAGCTCCATTACGTGCACCGGCACGCCGCATAGCTTCATCGAGCCATTGCTGTTTAATACGCTCTTATATGTTATGGCAAGCACGGATAAACCGTTATAGTCTATAAAATCTACCTCGTCTAAATTCATGATGATTTTTTTATCGCCCTTACGCAAAATCTTGCCCGTTGTTTCTATCAGGCCGGAGGAATTAATATCAATAACGCCTACTATATCAAAAACAGCAATATCTTTATGATAATTTATATTTATTTTCATTCCCATATTAATCCGTTTAAAAAAAGTGCGGGTTAAAACCCGCACTTTTTCATATGCTTTACTACATTATATCATTATTGCCTTGATTCGAAAGCTTCTTTTGTTCCTTCTATAGGAGTCTCAATCGTGCCTTTTACTGCCGTAACCGCGGTCTCTCCTGTACCTTTAATAGGCTCTATCACTACGTCTTTTATTTTTTCGGGTTTTCCGGTTACTGTCTGAACAGCGCCGGTGGCTGTTTTGGTGCCGGTTTCAATGCCGCTTTTAGCTGTTTTGCCCACTGTTTCTGCGCCCTGTTTAGTAACACTGAAAGGCCACACTACAAGATTCTTGAAAAATGTCACTACCTTGTTCTCTTGCTTAGCGGGCTGCTGTTGAGCCAGGCATGGCACTGCAACAATTACAATAAGACATATTAAGCCGACTGTCATAAAGCGCCTATACATAACTTACCTCCTTTTTGATCTTATTCAATAATTATACCTATGTATTTTATAAAATGCAAGTAAAATAATATGGAATAAATAGGGTTCTCGCCGAAGGCGGGTCCGCCTACGGCGGAAACTCCTTATTTTTTTATCGTATGTACTTCGACGGGTCTAAATGCTCATTTTTATACCGTATCTCAAAGTGCAGGTGCGGATTAAGGCGCTTATAATTGGCATTGCCGGTCTTGCCGACTTCGCCTATCTTAGCGCCCTGCCATACCCATTGATTATCTTTTACGGTTATTTTGCTTAAATGGCCGTGCATAGTGGAATATCCGCCGGGATGAATAATCTTTACGTATTTGCCCATGCCCGTTACCACACATCCGGTTTTGGCTATACCGCTTTTAGGCGCATACACCGGCGCGCCTACAGGCGCGCTTAAATCAAGGCCCTTGTGTTTTCTTGTCCCGTTACCGCGCCTTGCGTTAAAATGCCCGTCTCCATAGCTGTCGCATCTTATGATTAACGGGCCCGTTGCGGCAATAGGCGATAAAAATACAGGTTCTTTTATTCTAAGGAAAAAATCAAACAGAATCGGTGAGGCCGGATAGATTATTATGAGGATTATCAGGTAATATAGATAAAATTTCTTAAAGTGTAAGGAGGTTTTAAACATTTATTCTTATGTCGGTTAAAGCTTATATATTGTGTCGCATAAGAACTTAAGGAAGGTATTTTTGTTATCCTCCTCAACCTTATTGAATTCAAAGCCGGTATTAAATGCCTCGCTGGATTTCGATTTTTCAGAACGGATTACGGTGACCTTTATATGAATAGGGCTCGATGCCCCCTTAGGCATTAAACTAAGCTCTGCGCAAACACCCGGCGACACCTTTTTTGGAATTTCCAGCATTATACCTGTCGCGCTTATGTTTTTGCATTGCGCCTGCATTTCTTCCGTGCCTGCGTTTTCTTTAATCCTGATTACCGCAGGTATGGGCAACTCAGTTCTTATATATCGCCGTTTTTCTTTAACATTATCCATAATTTTAAAAAAGGCGAGCCCGTTTAATATTACATAAATCGAACTCGCCTATATCTACTGTTTAAACAAGAACCTTACTTTTCTTCGAATACGAATTCAGGTTCAAGTATGGGCTTATAATCCGAAGGTACCGGGAATAAAAACGTTACCACATCATAAGCGCCTGCGCCGGTTCTTACAACCGTCATTCCCACGCCTTTAAGTGTGCCGTAAGTTATACCCAAAAGCGGGTTATTGGTTTCAACGCTTGTGTCATATATATTTTTAGGCAATTCGATCCAGCCTGTGACCACGTTCACCAAACCTCTTCCCAGCTTTTTACCCATCTTTTCTATAACGCTGCCTTGTTCTGCAAATGCAGGCAGAGCAATCGCTATAAAACTTAATATTAAAACCCCCGAGATTAAAACTTTTGTTCTTTTATTTAAATGCATTTCTCTTTTTCACCTCCTTAAAAACTAAAAATACATTATCAAAATAAGTATATCAGGCAATACAAAAAAGTCAAGGGCTTTTTACGGCCTCTATCTTTGAATGATTTTTATTTTAAATACAGCCTCTTTGCTCCATATATTATTATTATCCAGCGCTTTAAACCTTACCGTATAGACGCCTCGTTTTTTCCATACATGCACCGTATTGACAGCATCCGAATATGTGCCATCGCCAAAACTCCACTGGACTCGCTTTATGCTTCCATCAACGTCCGTGCATTTAGCATAAAGCTTAACCGGCTGGCCGGCACAAGCTTGTTTTACAGGCCTAACATAAACTACGGGAGCTGCTTTTATATCTCCGTTTTGTTTTACTAACCATCTCTCGTTTTGGTTAATTACAACCTCCAATGTCGGATAGTATAATGAGCAGTCTTTAAGCCATTTAGAATATATGAGCCTGGAACTTGAATTTAGCCAATCATAATTTCCCCTCTTATCCTGTATCAGCCGCAACGCGTCATATTGATTAATTTTTAAATACTTGTGCCCTTCTTTAGACCACGAAAGCTCCTTAAAATATCCTTGTTTGGCATCAACAAGTGCCGCAATATGAACTAAACCGGTTTTTTTATCCTCCATAGAAACCAGATAGTAACTCTTGCTGGAGTCTGACAGGTTTTCAACATAAAAAGAATTGCTTAATTTTGAACTATTGAAAATATTTACAAATTCCTCATTGGCAAAAAGATGCGGGTCTATAATATTTTTTATATCAATACATTCTCCACTCTCCGAATCGTTAAATGAAGATAAACCGGCCTTGCAATTTGCGGCAAATATCTTTGTGCGATAATTTACCTGAGGCTGCGCCAGACTAACTGTCACCTCTTTCATCTGCTGTTCTACAGCCGCCTCTTCTCCCGGATTGTATACGGGCGGTTCTGTGACCGCAATATAATTTCCATTATATTTATCGGAGGTGTTAAGCGGCAATATATAATCCTGAATAAGCTCGGATGCGGTTTTATATACCTGGTGTCCTATAAAATCCGGGCCAAACACAGGGTCCATAAGTGTAAGGCCGAACACTGTAAAATGCCCCAAATTCCATAGGTGTTGGTTGGCCTGGGGCTCCACATCAGTGCTTGCTCCATTAACTACGACCCAATGGTTATATCCTGTTTTTATCGGAATTGCGACCGGTGAATTTGGCTTGGCGGTATTTAGAACCTCGTAATCCATCCAGTGGCATATATATTTAAGTAAATTCTCCGCGGTATTTTCTGTGATAACTGTGAAATTGTATTCCGGCAGTTTATATTGATTCAAAATAGCGGCTACTGCTGTCGGATCCAGTGAGGAAATTCCAGAATTCTGCGGTTCCTGGTGGCTGCGCCCAAAATTGTAAAGTGTTGTAAGGTCATATTGCTGTCCATTTAGATATTCCAATATCATTTTCGCGGATGCCGCGCCGCTTTTTGAGGCGGTCCAGCAGGCAGTCCTGCCTATGGGCAGTAGCATATTCCAGAATGGCGCTATTTTAGCGTTCATATTGGCGGCATGCGTACTTATTATGTTAACCGTAGATGCATCATTGGGATAATAAACACCATACTCGTCATAATCAGGGTAATCATTGCCGTAAGATGTCCAGAACATGCTCCCTGCGCCATTAAGAGAATACATAATATTAAAAGCTTCCCTAAAGGCATTGTCTCTTTCTGTTGATGTTTCACCGGATGCTCTTTTTATCCCTATTTCTTCCAGAACAAGCGGTTTATGCAATAAATTTTTCGCATCGTTAAGATGCAAACTTATCCAAGTATTTATCATGCTAGCAGGTTGCGACCAATCATCCGGCAGCAGATGCGTAGTCGCAAAATCTATATTAGGATGATTATGATTAATTACAAAATCCGCACCTGTATAGCCATTGCCCATGCCATTATCATAATAATCCGTTCTATTGCTGTAGAAACCTTCAAGGCCTGTCGAAACCATATGGTTAGGATCAAGTGATTTCACATATGTACTCATACAAGCTATCCAGTCGTCTAAATCCGCAGAAAATGTATGTTGAATTTCCGTACGCGGTTCATTACACAGTTCCCATGAAAAAATAGTCGGGTCATCTCTGTATAACCTGCCGTTATAATAATTAATTCTGTTTATAAGCTTCGCGGCATGCTGTTTATAGTATCCCCTTGTATAATTATATGTCGATGACGAAAAAAATTGGTCGTGCGTTATTGTTCCCCCATTCCATTCAATATATTTGTCTATGCCGCGGTAATGTCCGTTTGACCAATTATTGATAAGCACCAAAACAACCCTTAAGCCCAGCTGGTCTGCTTTGTAAAGGACATAATCAAGGCCTCTAAGCCATGCTTCATCATAAATGCCCTGCTGCGGCTGAAGATAATCTGAGAATGCCCATGTTCTCACAACATCAAGCCCCATTTGTTTGGCTTCGGTCAATACTTCATCCACGCCTGCTTTATTTTTATATCCGCCCAGAGTTTCAGAACCAAATTCCATAAGATAGTAGCAGTTAGTTCCTGCAAAATAAAAGATATTGTTGCCGTCTTTAAATACCTCTCCTTCCGCTCTTATGAAATTCTGATTAAAAACCGGCGCTTCAATAACATTTAACACCAATTCGGCGCCGCCTCCTCCATGAAACCACGCTACTCCTTCCTGCACCATATCAAAAATTATCCTATATGTACCTAATTCATGTAAACTAGTCCCTGCTCCCGTAGGAATAGTAAGATCCATTTCTATAGTTTCGCCCGGTACTATATCATGCGGAAGAATACCGGCAGGCATGAAAGCATCCCAATTAAAATTACCATATGGATCGATAGCATGCGCCCGACAGTGAAATATATCTGTTGTCCACGCAGATGTGCCTGTATTGGTCAGATAAATCCTGGCAGCAAGAGGTTTTCCGGGGAATATTCTGTCGCTATTATAAGAAGAAATACCTATTGTCGCAGTATGGGGCTGATCTGTAACAGTGTAGGCAGAATTAGCATAATATCTGCAATTACTTGGCATAGAGGATGATGATAACCATACTACAAATATAGTACCGCTCTCGTCTATTCCAAGTGCCAGTAAAAGCGGCGATAATTCATTATTATTTACCCGTATGTTTGCGCCCCAGGAAAATCCGCCATCTGTTGAACGCCTTAAATACATTCTTCCGCTATCATCCTGCCAGAGTATATATACCCTGCCAATTAAATCGGATTTCATTCTAAATATATTGCTCGTATACTGGCCGACTGTTTTCCCTGCGGCAATAAGTGCGGGCGTTGACCAGTTTGCGCCATAATTCTCCGAGTGAATAAATTGAATATTAGCAGGGGCTGTTTCGTAGCCTTTGCTAATATACCCCAAGTAAAGCTTACCATTATTAGCGCAAGAAAATTCTGTTCTTCCGCACTGGCCTATGTTCAAGATGTTTCCTTTTGTTGCCCAGCTTACGCCGTTATTTTTAGAATAAGAAAAATGTACACTAGGATACCAGTCACGCATAAGGACATAAACACCGTTATTTTGGTCGCAGTATATATCGCCGTTCCTGAACGAATAATAGGAGGAGGAAAAACTAAGTTTTTTTTCAGAGCCCCAGCTTGTCCCTTTATTAGAGGAAGATTTAACATAAAAATATCCTTCCAGATTGCCATAATGGAAAGCATCAAGCCAGAGCACATAAACATATCCGGAATCATTACACGCAATTCTTGCTGTATCGCCTTTTATGTTTCCGGTTGTGCTTTTTACGGTTATTGGCGAAGAAAGCCATGTCCTGCCTGCATCCAAAGAACGGTTTAAATACACTTTATAATTGCCGTTGACATAATCATTCCAGACAAAATAAACACTACCGTTGTTGTCATTTACCATTTCAAAGCTACATCCATCGTCGTTCCTTTGAATAATAAGTATCGGCGTTGACCATGAATTTCCATAATCATTAGAGCGGGTGAAATAAACCTGATATTTACTGTCGTCTGAGGCCTTGTAGCACCAGGAGGCATAGACATTACCATTATTGTCGCAACTTAACCGGAAAAGATTTGCATACTTATTTAGGTGGACAGGGGGAGTGTTGTTAAGTTTTATGTCACCGGTTCGCCAGGTCAGCCCATTATCATGCGATACATTAAAAAAGATATCTGCATAATATTCATAAGAAACGTGGGAGGCGCTAAGATTAAGCTTTCTCATAAGCAAATATACATTGCCTTTTTGGTCATTCTTTAATTCCTGCGCCGCAAAGCCGGGGTAATTATTACCAGCAGTGTCTATCGGCACATAATTTGCGCCAAAAACAACCTCTCCCGCAGAAACTGTTTTTGTAAAAATAAAACATGACATAAAAGCAAGCAGAATTATAATGGATTTTTTCATTTTTATTGTATTCATATCATTGCCTCCTATTTTTTATTGAAGAAATATCAAGCAACTTTTAAAGTGAATTTGGGCCGCCGTAAACACCCATATCATTGCGCGAGCCATTTGTATCGTTGTATTGCACATCTGGGTCTCCGGCATCTATGCATGGTGATGTTGGGAGCAGGTGGTAATCCCCATTAGCTGCGTCTACGAACTGAGGGTCTAATTTCATGGAATCCGAACCCCAACTAGTAAAATAATTCCATATATCATTATAAGCTATCGATACTTGCGAATTCCAACCTAAAATTGCTGGTGAGCTATTGCTAGAATTTCCCACTATTATATTATTCTCTAGCAAAGATGAAGAACCCCAATTAATATATATAGCGGTGCCTGTATAACCTGCATCTTTGATAATTGTGTTATTGAAAATTTTAGAGTTCTGCGTTAATTCTGTGTATATTTCTACATGCTGACCATTATTTTTGACAATATTATTATATATGGTAGTACCGTCAGGGCTTGAATAACCTGTCCACATACCAGCCGCTATCCCGCCGTTATTGTTATTTTCTATTACGTTATTTATTATATTGGCAGCCTCGCATATCCATATTCCGCCTCGGCTATTATTTTTTATGGTATTATTCATTATGTCTACAGCGGCCCCTTTTACCCACGCTACATGCACCCCATCTCCATTATTATTTCTTATTGTGTTATTTATTATATCTATATCTATTCCGGATCCCCAAATAGGAAACGTTATCCCATCTCCATTATTATTTTCTATCATGTTATTTACCGCTGTTGCATTTATAATACCGTCGCCATTTGCATTTTTTATAGTAAAGCCTTGCACTACAACCGAGTTTCCTGAAGTACCAACACCGTAACTTTTGTCTGTGGCATCAATTATAGTATTACTTGGCCCTCCTTCGCTTGTTAAACTAGTATATGCTTTAAGATACAGTTCCCCTTCATTATATGTACCTGGTGCAACAAGAATAGCATCGCCAGAATTAGTATGAGCTATAGCTTCTGTGATTGTAGGGTAATCCGCAGGAACTCTTATGATTCCGTCATTTTTGACAATCACTAAAAAGCTTTGAGTATCGGAAAGACTCCGTTCATCAATAGCTCTTATATCAAAATAAACATAACCGAAGAAGTCTTGCGCGGGAATTATATTTATATAACGATTGTCTTCCATGGTTGCGCTGACTCCAGAGCCGTATAGCAGGCTTACGGAAAAAATAATATCTTCAACAGGTGTCTCATCATCAGTGGTAATCCGCCACAGATCAATTGCATGGTTCAAAATTGTGTTCTTATCCATAACAACATCTGGTATGGATGCTATCTGTGGCGCATTATCGCCGTTTACATCAATAACCGTAATATTAAACGTACCGCTGGCAACTACGGTAGCGCCGTATGACACAGCAACTTCTATATTATTATAAATGCCGGCTTCGGTTGAACCCCAGTAAAAATAACCATTATTATCTATTGTGGCGCCTTCGGGCAAATTCTGGCTTGAAAAAGTCAGGCTTAAGTTGCTGGGATTGGAAATAGTAATCTGAAATTCCAATGTTTGCTGCTCATCTATCCGCTTATTTTCCAGCGAAATCATGGGCAGGAAATAATCAAGGTTTCTGCGCTCGGCCATATTATCGGAAAAATTACTGATGATTGCGCAGGTTTGGGCATCACCGGGATAGTAAACAGTGTAATGATCGTAATCATGGTAGCTGTCCGCGCTTAAAAGCCAAAAGCCGGCACCGTCAGCTACTCTATTTAAAAATGCACCAAACCAATCCGAATAAAAGCTGTTGCGCCTTGCCATTTGTTCCGCTTCGGTGGAGGTGCCCCTTGAAACAGAAACGCCTATTTCTCCGCAATATACAGGCTTGTTAATAGTAAAATGCGCGTCATTACAGTGCTCTTCTATCCATTGTAAATGGCCATCCGGGATAGATAAGCCATATTGTCCGTAAAAAAGATGAAAAGAGCAAATATCTATATACGGCGACTGGTTATTGCGTATGTAATCTACGCCCTTATTGTGATATCCTATCTTGCTCGTAGCAGTATACCAGCCCTCGCCTCCTGTGCTTACTAAGTGTTTGCTGTCAATAGATTTTATAAATTCAGCCATTTCATCAATCCATGCCTGCAAAGTATCTCCTGTTGTATCGGATTGGCAATTTGGTTCATTGGCAAGTTCCCAAATTAGAATTGTCGGATCATCCTTGTATTTAATGCCTGTCAAGGTATTTGTCCTGTTTAGAAAATATTCAACGTAATCTTTGTACAATTGCTTACAATAAACATCTGTGTAAAATTCATCGTGTGTTGAGGCAGTAGGCGACCAATTGACATAAGCCAACATACCGCCAAAATCATTCCAGTTATTTACCAATGGTATGATTAAACGCATATTGCAGTCTCTCGCCTTTTTTATCAGGTAATCCATTCTTGCAAAGCCGGTCTCGCTGTATACGCCTGCTTCGGGCTGAAATGACACGCCTTCTTTATACATACCGTCGCAGAAACCCCAGGTCCTTATGGCATTTATGCTCATAGCCGCGGCATCATCAAAGACTTCATCTATCATAGGAAGCGGCTTATAAAAAAGATAATACTGATTTGTACTGCTAAAATAAAAAGGCTTTTGGCTGTTTTCTAAGATCAAGCGGTCTCCGGAACGCACAACAATCTGGTCAGGATCCGAAAGATAAATCGAGCATGTGCCTTTTTTGGTCCAGGTTTGCAAGGCTTTTGAATCATCCGAAACATACAGATAACTATTTTTCGCGCCGGTAAACTTAGGCTTGAATTTTACCGCCCACTTTATAGTCAGTGTATTGCCGGAACCTGAAACCGTGGTTTTAGAACAATCAAGCTGCGCGTAGGAATTTTCAAGTATATTATCTGTTCCCGGACGAGCATTACCGACAAAACGGCTGTTCTCGTCGTTTCTTAAATAAAGCTTTCCGTTGTTCTGGTTATATGCAACCATCAGGCATTTACCGCATTTAGTCGTAGAATTAACCAGGAACTGGGCGTTTTGTATATCCTGCCAGCCGTTGGGATCGGTATATGTGGTTGTAAAAAATACAAGCGTGCTGGTGGCAACTGAAGCATTAGAAGGCGCAACAGTGCCGACCTGCGGAGCAGAATTTGGGCCTACAAGCCATGTGCCTTTCTGCACCCATCCTTTATTTAAATTTAGATCATCCCTGGCATAAAGGTATATATTTTTAACCTGTATGTTTTCAAATGAAGGTTTAAAAGTTATGTTCCATTTTACGGTCATGGTTGTGCCGGAACCTGAGACTGTTGTTTTTGAGCAATCAAGTTTGATGTAGGAATTTTCTATTATATGGCTTGAGCCCGGGGCATAGCCTCCTATATAAGCGGTGTTGGCATCATTTTTTAAGTAAATCCTGTTTGTGTTTTGATTATATTGGATATAGGAATGGTTTGTGTCTTTTGTCCTTGTGTCAATTTGTATCAAGGCAAGCTTGATATTCTGCCAGCCATCAGGATCAGAATAGGTGGCTGTAAATTCAACCGGCGTATCAACCGGACTTGAACCATAAGAAGGCGCAACAGGCCCGACAGCAGGCCGCGAGTTTGCGGCAAAAGCTGTGGCGGCTATAAATAAAAATAGCGCCGAGATTATTAAAGTCAGCGCAAAATTAACAGGCCTTATTTTTATTGTATTCATATCATTGCC
>JAFGKX010000149.1 GCA_016928375.1 Candidatus Omnitrophota bacterium
AACGCGCCGCCGCCGTTCTGCGCTGCCTGGACAGGGAATCTTAAAAAATTACCCAGGCCTACTGCGCTTCCCGCAACAGCCAAAATAATACCGAGCCTAGATCCCCAGGCCTGTTTTTGTTTCTGCATTTAGTACTTTACCTCCATAAGACAAAGGCCTTTTGCGGGCAGGGTCAAACCCGCTGCCTTTCTGTCTTTAGCGCCTAATATCTTTTCCATGCTGCCTTCGGGGAGTTTTCCTCTTGCTATCTCAAGCAAGGTACCTGCAATATTCCGCACCATATGATGCAGAAATCCGTCAGCCTCGATGTCAATAGTTATGATGGAATTTTTATCTTTGTTTATTTTTATAGCCCTTATGGTTCTTGTTGTATTTTTTTCTATTATACCAGATGCCTTGAAGGATTTAAAGTCGTGCTTTCCAAGCAATACCTTCGCCTCTTTTTTCATAAGCGCCAGGTTTAATCTATAGGGTATGCGCAGGCTGAACTTGTCCAAAAAAGGCGATCTGGGGCTTCGATTTAATATTGTGTAGCGGTATATCTTTGATTTTGCGCAAAATCGTGAATGAAAATCATCATCAGCGTATTGCGCATCTGTTATGGATATATCTTTGGGTAAAGCTGAATTTATGCTGTGCTTTAATCTGTAGGGATCAATATTGCTTTTGGTGTGGAAATTCGCTATTTGGGCTTTTGCGTGAACACCGCTATCTGTCCTGCCGCTTGCATGAAGGTTAGAATGCGCACCTGTTATTTTCTTTATCGCTTTTTCAATCTCTGCCTGAAGAGTTCTAAGTTTGGGCTTTCCATCCTGCCTCTGCCACCCATTATAATTCGTGCCATCGTATTCAATTATAAGTTTGATATTTTTCATAAATGTTATAAATTTTGTATACGAAGCCGGAGCGACTGTCAAAAATTGCGACTTCCTAAATGGCGATAAGGGAGAAATTTTTGACACAGCGAGCAAAAAGCGCCCTTCGCTCAAAGAGCGAAGAATCCTTTTTGCGAGCGGCAAGCGGAGGCGAGTATACAAAATTTACTAATGTATCAGAAGTTCCGCAATCTGCACTGCATTGGTAGCAGCGCCTTTACGCAGATTATCCGCAACCACCCATAGCCATAATCCATTTTTCACAAACGGATCTTTTCTTATTCTGCCTACAAAGGTCTCGTCTCTGCCTTCCGCGTCTTTGGGCATGGGATAAAGGTTGTTTTTTATATCATCCATCACAATTATTCCCGGTGATTTGGCAAGAAGTTTTCTTGCCGCTTCAGGAGTAATAGGTTTTTCGGTTTCAATATATATAGATTCGGAATGCCCTGTTCTCACAGGCACCCTGATCGTAGTAGCGGAGATCTTTATTTTATCATCATGCATTATCTTGTGCGTTTCTTTCACAAGCTTCCATTCCTCATTGGTGTAATCACATTCTGCAAAACTGCCTATATGCGGAAATACATTATATGCCAGCTGCTGCGGCATAGATTTATTCGAAGCATTTATATGCAAATTATAAAATCCGCTCGATGCTATGGAAGACACCTCTTCTTTCAGCTGCTCGACAGCGCCTTTACCAGCACCTGAAGATGCCTGCAGGGTGGTAACTATTACCCTTTTTATCCCGGCTTTTTTATAAATAGGCGCAAGCGCCACTACCATCTGGATAGTAGAGCAGTTGGGATTCGCTATTATACCATTGTGTTTTTTGGCGTCCTTAGGATTCACCTCAGGAACAACCAAAGGCACTTTCGGATCCATACGAAAATCTGCGCCATTATCAATGACAACAGCGCCGCTTTTAACCGCGTCTTTCGCGTAAGTTACCGCAGCGCCTTTTTCACCTTCAGTACCCGCGAACAACGCGAAATCTATGCCTTTGAAAGACTGTCCGGATATAGCTTTTACGGAATATTTTTCACCGTCAACCTCTATATCTCTTTCCGAGCGGGCGAATACGCGCACTTCTCCCGCGGGAAATTTGCGTTGCTTCAGCACACGCAGCATTTCTATACCAACTACGCCCACGCCTACTACCGCAACATTATATTTTTTCATCGCAAACCTCGATATTTATAAATTTTTTACTACCAAATCCCCGATTTCGCTCGTAGAATATCCCATTTTTCCCGCGCTTAGTGATTTTAGCTTTGTATTAACTATTTTTATAACAGAATCCTCAACTGCCTTGGCTGGTTTTTCCTCGCCTAACAACTCCAGCATCATACCCATAGCGCAAATTGCCGCCAATGGGTTTATTACATTTTTACCGGTATATTTGGGGGCGCTTCCGCCTATAGGCTCAAACATGGACACGCCTTGCGGATTTATATTGCCGCCTGCGGCAATACCCATACCACCCTGTATCATTGCGCCTAAATCAGTGATAATATCGCCGAACATATTATCGGTAACTATAACATCGAACCACTCAGGATTCTTTACAAACCACATGGTTGTGGCATCCACATGCGCGTAATCAGTAGTAATATCCGGATATTCCTTCGCTACCTCATTAAAAGTCCTCTGCCACAGGTCCCACGCATAGGTCAGGACATTTGTTTTTCCGCAAAGAGTAAGTTTTTTTGCCTTATTACGTTTTCGGCAGTATTCGAATGCATAGCGTATGCAGCGCTCTACGCCTTTTCTTGTGTTATATGAGGTCTGTATTGCAACTTCATCTTTAGCGCCTTTATTTTTGAACTCACCCAGGCCTTTATAAAGCCCTTCGGAATTCTCGCGCACAACCACAAAATCTATGTCCTGCGGCTTTTTATCTTTTAGGGGGCAAAATTTTTCGTTGTATAATTTTACCGGGCGTAAATTTATATACTGATCCAGCGAAAACCGCAGCTTAAGGAGTATTCCTGTTTCCAGAATTCCCGGTTTTACATCCGGATGGCCTATTGCTCCGAGATATATCGCCGAATACTTTTTTAATTCTTCTATATCTTCATTTTCCAGAAGCTTGCCTGTTTTTAAATAACGTTCTCCGTCAAAATTGAATATCTTTGTTTCATATTCAAACTTATACTTTTCCGATACAGTTTTAAGGACTTTTAATCCTTCATTCACTACTTCCGGGCCTGTTCCGTCTCCCGGTATCACTGCGATTTTGTACATTATTTATTCTCCTGTCTGATATGGCGCATAAGCCCGCCTGCCTTTATTATATCGTGCATAAATTTCGGAAACTTTTGCGTCTTGTATTGCTCCTGCTTGGTAAGGTTTTTTATTATACCTGAATCAAAATTTATTTCAAGCAAATCCCCGTTGTTCGATAATTCCGAGGCGTCTTTCGATTCCAGAATGGGCAGGCCTATATTTATGGCATTGCGGTAAAATATCCTGGCAAAGCTTTCGGCAATAACACATGATACGCCGCATGCCTTGATAGATACAGGGGCATGTTCTCTAGAGGAGCCGCATCCGAAATTTTTACCTGCGACGATGATATCACCTTTCTGGGCTTTTTTTGCGAAATTTACATCCGCGTCTTCCATACAGTGCCTTGCCAATTCAGCGCTGTCGGTCGTGTGCAGATACCTGGCAGGTATTATTTCGTCGGTATTTACATTATCTCCGAATTTATATACTTTTCCTTTTGCGATCATATTATTTCTCCCGGGTGCGCGATCCTTCCTTTAACAGCGCTTGCTGCGGCCACGGCAGCGTTGGAAAGATATACAAACGACTTTGGGCTACCCATACGCCCTACGAAATTCCTGTTTGAGGCAGCGATACACACCTCGCCTTCGGCAAGTATGCCCGCGTGTCCGCCCAGGCACGGGCCGCATGTAGGCGCTTCTATGACACCGCCTGCTTTTACGAAGATTTCAAGCAGCCCCTCTTTCATAGCATCCAGATAAACTTTTTGCGTCGCCGGTATAATTATCAATCTTACTCTTGAGTTTATTTTTTTGCCTTTTAATATCTTCGCGGCAATCCTTAAATCGGATAAACGGCCGTTGGTGCAGGAACCTATAAAAGACTGGTCTATATTTACGTTTTTTAGTTCTGCAGCAGGTTTAACATTACTAGGTAAATGCGGGCATGCGACCTGCGGCTCAAGATTGGATATATCGTATTCATGAGTCTTGGAATAAGCGGCATCTTTATCGGATTGATAAAACCTAGGTTTTCCGGGTTTTGATTTTATATATTCCCGTGTTATTTTATCCGGCGCTATTATGCCGTTTTTACCCCCTGCCTCAATAGCCATGTTGCACATAGAAAATCTGTCATCTATGGAAAGGCCGCTTATAACAGGGCCGGTAAATTCCATCGCCTTGTATCTTGCGCCTTCTACGCCTATCTGGCCTATAGTATATAATATAAGGTCTTTACCGCCGGACCATTTTTTTAATTTTCCTTTATAAATAAATTTTATAGATTCGGGCACCCGCATCCAAATCTTCCCTGTTGCCATTATCGCAGCCAAGTCTGTGGAGCCTACTCCTGTGGAAAATGCGCCCAATGCGCCGTATGTGCAGGTATGCGAATCCGCGCCTATTATCAAATCTCCCGGTTTTACGAGACCCAATTCAGGCAAAAGCACGTGTTCTACGCCGGCCCTGCCTTGTTCAAAATAATGTTTTATGTTGAATTCAGCGGCAAATATTGCCAATCTTCTGCATTGTTGCGCGCTTTGCAGGTCTTTATTCGGAGTAAAATGATCCGGCACAAGCGCTATCCTATTGCGGTCGAATACCTTTTTTATTTCGGCATTCTTTAATTCTTCTATAGCAAGAGGCGCAGTAATATCGTTGCCGAGCGCAAAATCAACCTTTGCCTTTATAAATTCTCCCGGCAATAATTCTTTTTTACCGCAGTGGGCTGCTAATATTTTTTCAGTAATTGTCATTGTTGGTTATTTATTTCACCGATGAGTTTATTTTCCCTTACATCTGTTTTCTTTATCTTTTTAATCATCGGCACTTCGTCGCAATTAGGGAATTTAGGGCAGTTTATACATTCATTCCAGATTTTATGCGGAAGGTATCGCTTTTCTATTTTTCTAAATCCAAACTTCCTGAAAAACTTTGGTATGTATGTAAGGCAGAATACCTTTTTTAATTTTATTCTCGCTGCTTCATCCATGGCTTTCTCGACCAAGTCTTTGCCGATGCCTTTTTTTCTGTAGACAGGGTTTACAGCCAATGCCTTTACTTCCCCTAAGTCTTTCCAGCATATATGAAGCGCGCAACAGCCTATTATTGCCCTGGCTTTTTCTGCAACGAAATAATCTCTTATGTTCTCATAAATATCCATAAGCGAGCGGGCAAGCATAAGGTCTTCTTTCGCATAATATTGCACAAGTTTATGTATTTTGACCGCATCCGATATCCTGGCTTTTCTTATTACGGTCTTTTGCTGTCTTTTCATTTATTGCCTCCGATCCCGCCAGCAGCGGAAAAATGATGCTTGATTATATAATAAATATAAGACTTTTGTAAAGTAAAATACGAATAATGAGGGTTTTTACATTCTTGCTGGCTGCATTACTGGCGGGCGTAGATAAAAATATAGGATGGGCACGGGGATTAACCTGCGCCCATCCGTATAATCACAGATCTTATATTTTTAATATCTGCTCTGGAAACCCCGGCTGTTACCGCCGCCTCTGTTGAATCCGCCTCTGCCAAATCCGCCGCCGCCTCTTTCGTCCCTGCTTTTAGGCGGGCGGGCTTCGTCGATCTTCAGTGTACGGCCTCCGAAATCTTTTCCGTCTAATGCTGCTTTAGCAGCTTCAGCTTCCTGAGCGCTAGCCATTTCTACAAAACCGAATCCTTTGCCTTCTATAACCGTAACATTCTGAACAGTGCCGTGGCTTGCAAACAGCTCCTGTAATTGTTCTTTGGTTGTAGCATATGTAAAGTTTCCTACATATAGTTTACCTGACTGCATCTCCTACCTCCTTGTACTTTTACCACACAAAAAACAAAAACCGCAAGGGTGTGTGTGTAATAGTAATTTGTTACCTTGCGGCATAAACTTCTATTTCCTACTTTTTCCTACAGGCTTATATTATACGCTGGAGCACCCCGCGTGTCAACTAAATTATAGTTTTGTGTCAACCAGATTTTAAAATGTCCTGTTTTTAACGATTTAGAATTGTCCTGTTTTGGCTTTAAAGTTTTTACGCGCATTTTTTTA
>JAFGKX010000150.1 GCA_016928375.1 Candidatus Omnitrophota bacterium
ATAAGCCGAAGGTAAGCTCAAGAAAGTTATGCACTTTCACAAGGCAGATAGCCACACTTCAGGAGGCAGGGGTGCCGCTGATACAAAGCCTTGAATCTACAAAAGAACAAACAGATGATAAAGTGTTAAAGCAGGCCTTAAAAGATATCATAGAGCAAATCCGCTCAGGTGAAAGTTTTTCATCTGCCTTATCATTGCATAGGCGCATATTCAGCGATCTTTATATCAATATGGTAAAAGTTGCTGAATCGGGCGGGCTTTTGGCAGAAGTGCTGGAACGCCTTGCGAACCTGCTGGAATATGAAGAAGATACAAAATCAAGAATAAAATCCGCAACGCGTTATCCTGTAATCGTAATGTCTGTGCTGGCAGCAGCATTCATAGCGCTGATTACGCTGGTTGTGCCGCGTTTTTTGGATGCATATAAACGTTTTAATATGCAGCTCCCATTGCCCACAAGAATACTTATCGGCTTAAATTTTATAATTATGCACTACTGGTGGGCAATTTTAATAGTGCTTATAATTATCGTTTTTTTATTAAAAAGATCGCTTAATACGCAGGCAGGGCGGCTGTTCTGGGACAGCTTACAATTAAAAATGCCTATTTTTGGGCCTTTGATAGTCATGCTTACCATGTCGCGTTTTTCACGCATACTGGCGATACTTATAAAAAGCGGGGTACCTATCCTGGAAACACTCGGCTTTGTTTCTCTTGGCGTAGGTAACGCGGCAATCGCTAAAGTAATAAACGGAATAAAAACAGGCGTAGCGCAGGGCCAGGGGCTTTCCGGGCCCATGAAGATAAGCAAGTTTTTTCCGCCCATGATAGTCCAGATGGTAGCAGTAGGAGAAGAAACAGGCAAGCTGTCAAGCCTTCTTTTGAAAGTATCGGATTATTACGATAGGCAGGCAGAATACATAATAAAAAATTTATCCACATTGCTTGAACCTATATTAATAATTATTCTTGGGCTGGGAGTGCTGGTTATGGCTTTGGGAATTTTTTTACCAATGTGGAACCTGGTTTATATGTTTAAAAGGTAGTCGAGCAATTGACAATTGACATAGCTTTGAAAATATGAGATACTAAGACATTAAATAAAAAGGAGGTGAAAACATGAGAAGAAAAGCTTTCACGCTAATAGAACTTATTATGATTATCGTTATTTTGGGTATTTTAGCTGTAGTCGCAATACCGAGATACTTCGACCTGCAGAGACAGGCAAGAGACGCAGCAATTGACGGAGTAACGGGCGGCGTAAGAGGCGGAATACAGACTTCCTTTGCAAATAATAGGTCGTGGCCCACAACATTGGAAGCTGCGACAGATGATGATACTGTGGTATTTGAGGGAGTGTTGCAGGAGGGCGTGCCTGTTGCAGTGTCAGGTGTTGGTTGGACAGTGTCAGGCACTACTTATACGTATACATTCCAGGGTGACGCACCTGACGGCGGAATAGAGGTATATGTTTACACCCCGGCCCAGGGCACCTTTGCGATAGATACTGATACCACCACGCACGTAAGGCGCTAAGATTTATTTAAAATGCAAAGAAAAGCCCCTTTTACATAAGAGGCTTTTCTTTGCTTAGAAACATGCCATTGTATAAATACTTTACCAATAAATCAGGACTGGAAATCGGCGTTGATATAGGCTTCGGCGCTTTAAAAATCGCTATTGTCCAGGTTTCAGGAAAAGAATATAAGCTCCTTGCTTATAAATGTGAAGACCTCTCATCCGTAAAAGAAGATGACAAAGACAAAGCAATAGTAAAAACCACTCAGGAATTTATAAAAACATACGGTTTATTCAAAAAATCTATCCATCTTAACATATCCCTTGCCAATTCTGTCTTTACCAAAACCTTAAAACTTCCCAGTATGCCGGAACGCGAAATACCCAATGCCGCAAAATGGCAGATAAAGGATGAGGTATCCGCCAGTTTAGATGATTTGGAGTTCACGTGGCAGTACTTATTCGGGCCTGAAAAGGCGAAAAAGCCAAGGGTAGATATAATATGCGTGCTTGCCAAAAAAAAGTTTTTAAGCAGATACGTGGAGATTTTTAAATCCGCTAATATCGAATTATCCGAAATAACGCTTTCACCGTTCAGCCTAAACAGCATATTGCCAAAAGAAGAAGAATGGGTAATTGTGCTTGATGTCGGCAACAAACAATCCGTGCTTTCATTCCATTCGAAAGGCAGGCTTTTATTTTTACGCACCATACACGTAGGCGCGGAAAGCTTTACGGCGCAGCAGAGCCAGGAGCAGGTCAAGCTTAACGTAGAACATTTGAGCGACGAAGCGGTACGCTCTATAAAATACTGCGAGCTTGAATTCGCAAAACAGGCTTTAAATCATATATACATAACAGGCGGCGGCGCGAGGATAGAGGTTTTGCCTGCCGCATTAAAAGAATCTTCCAATCTTGACGTAAAGATACTGCGTTTTCCGCGCAATATCCAGATAGATGAAAAGATACGCAAGGATTACGAAACAGAACGCGCTTCGCTTCAGATACTGCCTGCCATAGGCGCGGCAATACCGTCTCAATCCAAAATAAATATACTGCCCATGGAGGCAAGAGCTGCGAAGATGCTTTTATGGGAAAAAGTTTCTTTAAGGCTTATAGGGATTACAGCCGCGCTTATATTGCTGTCTTCATTTTTCACGGCGCAATTAAAAATAAACGTGCTAAAATATCGTTTAAATAATATAAACACCGAAACCAATTTTTTAAAAGAGGCGCAGGCGTTAAAAGCAGAGATAGATGATTACGGCAAGATAATAAATTACATAAAGGCGAATTGCGTGCCCAGCGAGTGGCCGTTAAAATTTATCGCAAGCTCCATGAGTGAAGATATGGTGCTTAGTTCCTTTACTTTTAATAATAAAGACAAGGGCGTAAGTGCCTCAGGCGTCGTATACGCAAGGCCCGGATCGGTAGATAAGATATTAACCGATTTTATCCGCAGGTTAAAGCAGATAGAAATTTTTAAGGACGTGAAGATGATTTCAATGGAAAAATCTTCCTCCGGAGAAGCGTTTACTTTTACCATATCATGTAAACTGGAATTATGAAAAGCAGGATGCCTATATAATGATAAGCCAGCCGCAAAAAAAGATATTGTCTTATACCGCAGCAGGCGCCGCGATAATAGTTGTTTTTGTACTTCTCGCGCACCTGCCGGCTAATGCGCGCGTGCGTAAACTGCAAGCGCAGGCCGATGCCGCGAACAGGCAGCTAAACGAGACAAAAAAGATAGGCGCCGTAAAAGACGCTATTTCCAAAGGTTATTTTTATACGCAGTCCATAGATAGTTTAAAAAAAGACCTCGAATCCATGCGCAAGAAACTTCCTGCGGAAAAGGAAGCTCCTCTGCAGTACATCGGCACATCTGCGACTAAATTCGGGCTTGAACTGCTTTTTATAAAACCGCTGACGGAAAAACCGGTCATTGATGAAAATGAACGCCCCCTGAAGATAAAAGATTCCGAATGCCTGCAGCTGCCGGTAAATTTAAAAATAAAAGGCGGATATAAATCAATAGGCATATACATCGAATCTCTTGAGGAGAATTCTCCGTTTTTAATTACCGTCAGCAGCCTCGACATAAACAAAGTCCTCGATAAAGGCGTATTGACCGCTGATATGACATTAAATGTATACCTGAGAAATGCGCAAAAATATTGATTTTTATGAATAAGAAAAAACTAGAAATGATAATTACCGCAGCTTTAGTGGTAATACTTGTAATAGCGGGTATAATCTCGCTTCGCCCGAAAGGTAAACGCGCGTCAAAGAAAAATGCAGCAGGCCTTACAGCAGAAAAAGCCTATAACAGCTACAAGCACGGTATTAA
>JAFGKX010000151.1 GCA_016928375.1 Candidatus Omnitrophota bacterium
TAGCCGATGGTTGATAGAAAGAAGAAAAACATGAAAAAAATAATGATATTGTCGATTCCGTTAGTAATATTTTTTATTTCAGGGTGCGCAGAAATACAGCCGCCAAATCCCGTAGATATCATTACCTCGCCGTTTGGTTCGGCAACTGACAGCCATATAGGCGATAACAAAGACGATGTTATAAGCCGCTGGGGAGAACCGGATGAAAAAAATGAAATAGGCGTGGATGAGATTGGAGTAAAAAAAGAACAATGGGTATATTACGGCAGATATCCCATGGCCCCCGTTGATTACCGGTATATTTCAAAGACAAAATACCTTTATTTCGAAGGCAATGCATTGGTCCGCCAGGAAACAAAGCCAGGGCCTCAGCCTAAGGCGCAGCAACAACAGCAAGAGAAGGAACCAGAAAAATAAATGCGCGGTATCTTAGCCAGTATTGTTATAATTATAATTTTTACGGCAGTAGCCATTATCCTTTGGCTTAAAGAAAGAAACCCCACCGATAAAATAATAGGCGAACTTGATACTTATTACAATGGGCTTAAAGAAAGGCGCGGAAGCGTTCGTTTTAAAAAACACGCCGAAGTTATATGCAAAGTCATAGAAAGTGCGGACAGCCGCTGGTCAGTATTCAGCAAGGATATATCCGGGGAAGGCATATGCCTTTATCTTCCGGAGATACTGCCGCAGGATGCTGTTGTTGACCTTGAAATACGCATTGAAAATAACCGTCCTATAAATGTGCGCGGAAAAGTTGTATGGGTAAAAGAACTGGAAAGTACCGAAGGCAGTACAAGGCGCCAGTTCAACGCCGGAATCAGATTTGTAAAAATAAGCCCAAAAGATAAAGAGGACTTATTTAATTTTATAAAGAAAGGAGAACAGGTTATATGAATAAAACAGTAGTAAGCTTCGATAAGAACAAATTCGAAGAAATACGAGTAGGCATAAAAGAATACAAAGGTTTTGACCTTATAGATTTTAGGGTATGGGTCGATTCCAAGGAAGCGGGAGGCAAGGTCCCTACGGCAAAAGGCTTGTCTTTAAGCGTGGAATTGTTTCCAAAGCTGAAAGAAGCTATCTTGCAGCTCGAGAAGATCCTAAAAGATAACAATATGCTTCCGGAAGAATAATGTATTCCAGCCTCATAAAACTTTGCAGGCAGGGTAATAACCTGGCCTGGAGTGAATTTACAGATAAGTTTTCCCGCTTGATATTTTGGGCTATAAGGCATAAAGCTCAAGTGCTACAGGCAAATATTACAGAGTCCGACATCTCGGATATATATCAGCAGGTTTTGTCTGCTGTGTGGCAGGATAAGAAATTTAAATTCATAAAATCCCCAAAAGCCCTGCCCTCATGGATATTTACCGTAGCGAAAAATACAACAGCGGACTATATCCGAAAAAAGAACCTGATCAAAAATAAAGAAACCTGTCATTTTCAAGCAGCCCGCAGGCCTGATGCTTTTGCGTATAACCCGTATAGCGAACTCATTGATTATATAAAATTATCCATAGAAAAACTGCCTTTGACAGAACGCAGGATCGCAACGCTTAACTTTGTGTATGAACTGGAGTATCTGCATATAGCCAGAATAACGGATTTGCCGCTCGGGACCGTATGTAGTACGATAAAAAGAACAAAGGCGTATTTGCAGAAGTGCATACTCAAGACAGGAGGTATTTATGAAAAATCGTAAATATATTTTTATATTTTTCATTTTAATTATTACAGCTATGCAGATTTATACCGGGAGGGCATTAAGCCTTAATGTAAAGCTTTCTGTTGATCAACGCAAACTGGTGGATAGTTTCGGCTATCCAAATGTTTTTATGAAAGCCATGGGGGATGACGGATGCCTGGAGAGCTGGACATATTTTAAACACGAAATAACATATGATTTTTTAAACGGCAAGTTCTTAAAAGACCGCCAACAAAAAAGGTTCCCGAAAAATTTCCGCTGGCCTAAATTAAAACCCACTCAGTTTAAAAAAGGAATGAGTGAAAAAGAAGTAGAAAAGATTTTACGCAATAAGCCTACCTCCTGGGGCATACTTAAGCCGGAAGCGGCAAAAGGAGTGAAGATATATGATTATTGCGATCAGGTAAAGGTTGCTTTTGAAAAAGGCCGCCTGATATACGTGCAGACACTGCCAGTGCCAATAGACATTAAGGCAGCGGAAAAGAAGCAGGGAGGCAAAAAATGAACACAATAAATTCAAACAGACGATTATTGAAGATTCTGTGTCTTTTACTTGTATTCGTGCTTGTTTGCAACAATGCCAATGCCGCACTGCTTACTTTGATCGTAACCACCATTGCCGTCACATCGTTGATTATAAGTGCAAGCAGATGGGGATACACGCAGTATCAGAATCTGAGCGCGCGTATAGACGCGAAAGCAGCATCTGCTGCCCAACAGGCTGCAATCAACGAGCGCTCGCTCAACCCCACTACCCCTGAGCAACAAAATGTCCTTGAACGTACTTCGGCTGCGAATACTATAACCTTAAGTGAAACCAATGCCGCACTCGATAAATTAGACAGAAACGCTTCTATAGATCTGGCAATCGATACAGGAAAAGCGGTCGTAGGTTCCGTGGTTGTAGAGCCTTTGGTGGGAGGTGTATTGGCTTCAGGCGGCGCCATGAGTCGGGATACAGGGGAAGCTATTGTGTCGTTGACCACAGCAGGTATAGATGCTTATAATGGCGTGAAAGATAATTTCGGAAAATCTTCTACCGAACGTTCGCCAGATATAAATGAAGCAATACAAAGGACAAAAGACATGAAGCGCCAATGGGGCACTGAATTTGCCGACGATGCCGCGAGCGAAGAAGCGTACTGGCAGGAAAGAGAAAAAGAAAAAGCTGGAAAAGATAAAGCAGAGAAAGATAAGCTTGCTCGTGAATCGCGCACGAAAGCGCGCATGGCAGGAGCAGGCAGAGTAAGAACTACTTTCCATGGTTGTCAGGCGCATTGATGGTTTGCGATTGATTTGAATTGATATTATGCTCTTTTTGTAATATAATTATTGAAAATATCTGCCTATTAGCAGACAGGGAGGTGAAAAAAATGGCAAAGTTAGCCCCAAAAGAAACCGTTGCGTACATAGTAGCAGTAATAGGTATTATTTTAGCAGTATATTTCGGAATGACGCTCAATTCGCTTAAAGCACAGCATGTCGACGTAAGCCAGCAATTATCTGCCATGGAAACAGAAAACAACGACTTAAAAGTAAATGTTACTCAACTTGAAGCTGAAAATTCCGATCTAAAGGCAAAAATATCATCCCTTGAGAGCGACCTGCAAGAAATGAAGTCTCAGGAAGAACAAATGTCTGCCGAGACGCAGGAGAGCGAAGATACAAGCTTCGACTTAGACAATGTACCAATGCCGCCGAAATACCAGCCTGTAGAGATGGAAGAAATGGACATAGAGGAGACAGGCTCGGAAGAATAATGTTTTCTAACCAGGTTAAAATTACCAGGTTACAGCTAGTATGTTTTTATAGGCCTCTCGTCTCAACTCCCAGCTCTTGGCTAATTCTAGGTAGCACGAAGGTATATCAATAAGGTTATTTTGTATTCCGCAGAGATAAAATTTTGCTCCTGAATATTTCCAACCCGAAGGATTATCGCATAACTTTGCCCTAATAGGATTTGTGTCTATATACCTTAAAACTGCTAATAACTGAAAGTCATCTTTTATCAATTCGCCATAAAATCTATCTTCCCAAAAATGCCCTTTTCGTTTGTAATGTTCATTATACCACCTAGCATACCACCTATTTATCGAGTGCATTATCGTAGAAATATTTAAAGTTCCTTCTAATTGTATAGCAAGATGAACGTGATTATTCATAAGCACATAGTTGTATAATAGGAAACCATGTTTTTCCTTACATTTTTTTAAAATCGAAATAAATTTATTGAAGTCAACATCATTCGTGATTAAGTTTTGCTGTGCGTTACATCTAGTTATTATGTGATAAGTTGCACCTTTAAAGTTAAAACGTTCTCGCTTGCCATGCGTTATCGTAATTGACATAATATCCTCCCACCCTCTAACCAGGTTAGTCTAACCTGGTTAGAGATTACTCAAGCCATAAATTCCTGTCTAAGCTTCGATATCCTATTGCCTCGGAAATATGCACTGCCTCTATCAATTCCTTATTATCCATATCCGCTATTGTCCTTGCGACTTTTCTTATTTTATCGTATGCCCGTGCGCTTAATGAAAGTTCGGTTATGGCTATTTTCAGAAGTTTTTGCGCTTCATCGGTTAATACGCAGAATTTATCCATATATTTCGGATGAAGCTGCGAATTGGAAATAATGCCGATGGATTTATATTTTTGTTTTTGTATTTTTTTAGCGGCCAAAACCCTTTTTTTGATTTCAGAAGAAGCTTCAGCCTTATTGGTATCGGTAAGCTGTGAATATTTTAGAGGCGCTACTTCGATTTGGATATCAATCCTATCCAACAGCGGGCCTGATATTTTATTAAGGTATCTTTGAATCAAAGGCGGGGTACACTTGCATTCCTTGATAGGGTGCGTAAGATATCCGCACGGGCAGGGGTTCATCGCGGCAATAAGCATAAATTTAGCAGGATACTCAACAGAACCGGAGACCCTTGTGATAAGTATTTTACCGTCTTCCAGGGGCTGCCTTAGCCCCTCGAGTATATTTCTTTTAAATTCCGGCAATTCATCCATAAACAGAATACCGTTGTGCGCAAGGCTTATTTCTCCGGGCTGCAGGGTAACGCCGCCGCCGAGCATTCCGGCATCGGATATGGAATGGTGAAGGCTCCTGAAAGGCCTGTTCGTGATTAGAGAGTCATTATTTTTTGTAAGCCCCGCGATACTGTGTATTTTTGTGGTTTCTATTGCTTCGTCGTAATTCATGTCATCAAGAATTACAGGTATTCTTTGCGCGAGCATTGTTTTTCCTTCTCCAGGAGGCCCTATCAAAAGGATATTGTGGGAGCCGGCTGCGGCAATCTCAATAGCTCTTTTAGCATGCTGGTTTCCTTTTACGTCGGCAAAATCAAGGCAATTGTTAATATTATCTTTACGTTCATGCTTTGGATTTCTTTTGTAATAATCAAGTTTAATTTCGCCTTTCAAGAAACTTATAAGCTGATTCAGCGTGCTGACACCTATTACATCGCACTCTTTTACAACCGTTGCCTCATTAGCGTTGGACAAAGGCACAATGAAAGTTTTATTTTTCTCTACGCTCATTGCCCGCGGCAATATACCGTTTACAGGCCTTATTGTGCCATCCAGCGAAAGTTCGCCGCATATAACAGTATTATGCAAAGCATCCTGAGACAGAATACCTTTTGCGGTTAATATGCCTGTTGCAATCGCAAGATCGAAACAGGCGCCTTCTTTTTTTATATTTGCAGGCGCAAGATTGGCTGTTATCTTGCTTGCGTTAAAACTAAAGTCCGAATTTCTTATGGCGGATATCACCCTTTTGGCGGATTCCCTGCATGATGTATCGGGCAGCCCGACGATAGAAAAGCTCGGCAGGCCTCCGGACGCATCTACCTCTACATCGACCCTGTAGCCTTTTATTCCGTGTGTGCTTCTTGATTCTACTTTCGCAAGCATTTTTATTACCCCTTTCTATACCCAGAAGGCATCTTTGATTACTTTTATGTTGTGAGAGTGCGGATTATCCGAAAGGATAACAGATACAATGTCGAATCTGCACGCGCTGTCGCATAGGTTTCGCATAGTAAGCCAAATCTCCGCAGTAAGCCTTAATTTTTCCTGTTTGAAATAATCCACTTCCTCAAAAGGCTGCTTGAACTCATTCGAAGTCTGTGTCTTTACTTCGATAAAACAAATGTAATTATTGTCTTTCCCGATAATATCTATTTCGCCGCATTTTAATTTAAAATTTGTTTCGATAATTTTATAGCCGCATTTTTTAAGATGCTTAACAGCTATTCTTTCGCCTAAAGAACCTGTTTTGTTCATACTGCCTCCCGTTCGTTCGGTCTTGGGTTTTTGTATGTCGGCCTCCGCTTGTCGCTCCGGCCTGGACATACAAAAACCTCAAGATTACCCTACCCTTATTCCTCGTATGCAGATAGTACAGTGTCCGATAGCTTTTCTTTCAGGCCTTCATTCGTTAAATCTACGGTGTTGTACCATTTGCCGTCTTTGCCTTGCTCACTAGGCATGCCTACAAAAAGGCCTTTTTTGCCGGATATTATCCTTAAACCCTTTATCAAAAAAGAGTTGGCAACGGATATATCGGCAAAGCCTTTAAGCGCGCTTTCGCCATTGAGTTTGTGTATGCGTTCGACCTTTATCTCGATTTCATCTCTACTCATGCTCTCACCCCCTTTCTTAAGGCAGAACCTGCCTTTGCTTCCATATAATAAGACGAATGGGAAGGCAAAATTATTGCAAAAATTTAAAAATAATTGCTTTTTAGGCGTAAAAGTCCTAAAATATATAATGTTGGTTAAGTAAAATGTGGAAGTCCCCCGCTAATATTAGATGCTCGCACTTGCTCGTATCTTAGTAATGCTCGGGACAAAACTTATTTCATAAATTTTGGAGACACATATGCCCTATAAAAAATACCGCTTTCAGAATGAAGTTGATTCAAATTTTATTTATGAAGACCCATGGCGGGTTTTCAGGATAATGAGTGAATTTGTTGACGGCTTCGAAGAATTAGCGCGCGTTAAAAATGCTGTTTCTATTTTTGGTTCAGCAAGGACATTGCCGAATAGTAAATACTATAAACTGGCAGAACAAATTGCTTTTAACCTTGTAAATGCCGGCTATGCTGTTATAACAGGCGCGGGCTCCGGTATTATGGAAGCTGCTAATAAAGGCGCGAAAAAAGCAGGCGGTGATTCGATAGGCCTTAACATAGAAGTTCCGGTTGTACAAAAGCCAAATTCTTACATTACGCATCTTTTAAGTTTTAGATACTTCTTTTGCCGGAAGGTTATGTTTGCCAAATACGCCAAAGCGTTCGTCGTGTTTCCCGGTGGATATGGTACGCTTGATGAATTTTTCGAAGGCCTTACTCTTATACAGACCCAGAGAATAGAGCCGTTCCCTGTGGTGGCCGTGGGAAAAGAGTATTGGCATGGGCTTATAGATTGGATTGAAAAAAAGATATACGCGGAAAACAGGGCAGACAAGAAAGATCTTAACATTTTTTCCGTGACTGATGACCCTGACGAAATAGCTCCTTTGATAAAAAAATTCTACAAAACACACCCTGCGCCTAAGCAGTGAAAGACAGGTTATCTTTAGTCTATAGTGTGCTTTATAAAATTTACGGCCCGCAAAAATGGTGGCCGGCAGATTCAGTATTTGAGGTAATAGTCGGCGCTATACTTACGCAGAATACATCCTGGAAAAATGTCGAGCGCGCAATAGCAAATTTAAAAAGCAGCCGTAATCTTTCGCCAGAGCGCCTGCGTAAAATAAGCATAAAAAAATTAGCATCCATTATAAAACCTTCCGGATATCACAACGTAAAGGCAAAACGGCTTAAGAACTTCATAAAGTACCTGTTTAAAAGCTATAAAGGCAGCTTAAACAGGCTTTTTTCGCAGCCAATCGCAGCAATAAGGCAGGGGCTTTTGTCCGTAAACGGCATTGGGCCTGAAACAGCGGATTCTATTATATTGTACGCAGCCAAAAAGCCTGTTTTCGTCATAGATGCTTATACAAAGCGGATACTGTTTCGTTGTGGTATAATAAAATATGATCTGCCCTATGAACAGATACAGGCAGTTTTTCATAAAAACTTGCCGATGAATGCAGCGCTATTTAACGAATATCACGCTTTGATCGTAGAGCATGGTAAAAATGTCTGTAAAACAAAGCCACTTTGCTGTAAATGCGCACTGCGCGCGTGCTGCGCTGGAGAATAATGGATAATTTTAAGGATTTTTATAATAAACTAAATAGCCGACAAAAAGAAGCAGTCGATATAATAAACGGAGCGGTGCTTGTGCTTGCAGGCCCGGGAACCGGAAAAACAGAACTTTTGTCCGTAAGGGCCGCGAATATTATACGCCAGAAAAAAGCCAA
>JAFGKX010000152.1 GCA_016928375.1 Candidatus Omnitrophota bacterium
GCCAAGGCATTCATATAAGCAAAATATTCCTGCGGATACGCCTGTTTCGGCTCATATTTTATAACGCTGTCTAATATTTCTTTAAACGCAGCTATGTGCTTTTCTTCTTCTTTGGCAAGATACGAAAATAGCTTCTTGGCTTTTTCATCAGCGACATTTTCGGAAATAATGTTATAAAAATCCCTGCCGTTTTTTTCTATCTGTATTCCGATTTCCACTGTTTCGCTTCCCGAAAAATTCATTTTAATACCCCGTAAAATTTTCTGTTTTTATATTATCTTCATTTACCTTAAGCCTGCTTTTTAAAATATCCGACAGGCCTTCGACCATTTTAGGCGGGCCGCACAAATAAAATATCCTTTCTTTGTAATCGGATATTTCCCGCTTTATCATAGCCTCATCTATCAGCCCGGTTCTACCACGCCAGCTTTGCGCATCAACTCCCGGATCTGTCAGCGTATAAACAATACGTATATTTTTATTGGCTAAGGCCATACGGTCTAGATCGCCCTTGAATATAATGTCTTCTTCGAGGTTGTTGCCGTAAAGCAGCGCAATATCCGTAGAAATGCCGGTATCTGCTATGAATTTGCACATGCTTCTTATGGGCGTTATGCCTATACCGCCTGAAATAAATGCTATTTTTTTATATTCGCCCTCAAAGGTAAATGAGCCATAAGGCATTTTTAACCTTGCCCAATCTCCGGTTTTAAGATTATTCAGGGCATTCGAAAAATCGCTTATCGTTATTCTTTTTGTAAATTCTATATATTCTTTTTCAGTAGGGGAATTGGAAAATGAAAAATGTTTCGTACGCTCCTGGTTGTTTATTTTTATAGTGACAAAGAAAAATTGCCCGGGTTTAAATACTGCGCCGGATACTGTTTTAAATCTGAAGCTTTTTACGTTATGCGTGCGCTGTATTATCTCGGAAATACTGGTTTCGAATTCAAGCATAGTTAAAAACCGTCATACGGAGTACCAGGCTTTTGCCGCGGCCATAAATAAAAGCCCCAGGATAAAAGCTAAAAATGCCGCATTTGCCCTTTTTGCGCTTTTTTGCTTATGAAGTTCCGGTATTAGATCTGATGCCGCTATATATACAAAGCCTCCGGCTGTAAAAGACAGTAAAAACGGTGACGCGTCCCGGGTAATATTATAAAGCAGATAGCCGCTTAAAGCGCCTATTACAGCGAATAACGCGCATATAAAATTAAACAAAAGCGCTTTTGCCTTACTAAAGCCCCCGTATACAAGTATGCCGAAATCTCCGAGCTCCTGCGGTATTTCATGAAATACGACTGCCATGGTAGTCACTACGCCTAATTTAAAATCAGTCATAAAACTTGCCGCGATTACCAGGCCATCCGTAAAATTATGTACACCGTCACCGATTAAATTAAGATATCGGAATGTATGCACTTCGCAAACACCGTCATGGCAGTGCCTCCAGTAGAAATACCTTTCCATAAGAAAAAACGCGGTAAATCCTATTAAGGTATATAAAAACACGAGATTGCTACCGCATCCTTCGGCAGCTTCCGGTAAAAGATGTAAAAACGCGCCGCCTATCAGGCCGCCTGTCGCGAATCCAACCAATAAAACTAAGGCGGCGTCGAAAACTCTCTTGTTTAAAGTCAGGGTAAATATTCCTACCAAAGATATAAGGCTTACTATAAATGTCGCTGTTAAAATCCAGACCAGTGTCATTAGAACGCTTCCTTTTCACAGGCCTCGATAGCCTTATTTATCTGCTTGTTAAGCTCATCGGGCAATCCCATTATTGATGTATCCAAAAACCCTCTCACAATAGCTGCCTGCGCTGCTCCTTGAGTCATGCCTCGCGCCATAAGATATTCTATTTCCTCTTTCGCTATTTTGCCTACGGCTGCTTCGTGCGATAAATCTACTCCGGCGGTATTGCCTTCCAGCTCCGGTATCGCATAAATCTTTCCGCTTTCTTTAAGCATAAGCCCCCGGCATTCAAGATGCGCTTTTACCGGAGCTACATCCGCTTTAAGATAGCCCCTTGCTATAATCTCTCCGCCCGCGCTTATTGCGCGCGCTACGATTTCAGCTTTTGAATCTTTTGCTTTTAATATTACTTTCGATCCGACATCCAGATGCGATCCGGGATGAGCAAAAAGAATGGAATTATATCTGGCAATCGCGCCTCGGCCTGTAAGTTCAGCCTTCGGATACATCTGCAGGTTTTTTACAGGCTTAAGGCAGATATAGTTCGACAGAAATGTCGCGCCTTCTTCGACTATGGCGGCGGTTCTCGGCCTTACGGAAACATCTTCTGCCCAGTTGTGAACCATGGTAAACGTAAGCCTTGCGTTTTTTTTCACATAAAATTCCGAAATACCGATATGCAAGCCCCTTGATACATCCTCCGCGGTAGCGCATCCTGTTATAACCTGCAAATCCGAGCCTTCTTCCACGATTATTATATTATGTACAGTCTGCATAATATTGTTTTGCGTAATAAAAAGGCATGCCTGCAGAGGAAACACAACTTTTGCCCCGGGAAGCGCTCTTATAAAATACCCATGATTAGGTTTTGTATGTGCCTGTGCGGTAAATTCATCTGCCTGCGGATTTACAGCTTTCCAGAAATAATTATCCAGCCATTCGTGTTTTTTAAGCGCCTGGGTAGTGCTCATTACTTCAAGGCCTGCGAACAAGCTGTTTGAATGCACCACGCTGTGATCCATCTGAAGATATGTTCCGGAACGGCCTTTGCCGGAAGCGTCTACGCCGGCGGAAAGCATAGTCTTTTTCTGCGCAGAGCTCATCCCTGACAGATTCTGCACGTAGGCCTTAGGCGAGGCATCCTTATTATAGGAAGCAATGTCTATCTGCTTGTTTTGTGGCTCTTGTCTTTTAATCTTTCCCCTTCGCATGTTATGCACCATTGATAACCGTGTTTTTTTATAGTAGTAAGTATACTTTTAGGGTTGCCTGCGCAATGAAGTTTGGACCCTACCAGTATACAGCCCCTGTCAGGCTTTACATAATCAAATATATATCCGGTATGCGTGATTATCAGCGCGGCATTATCTTTGTTCTTTCTGAGTATGCGGTTCATCATTTTACCGACTAAGACAATATTTTCCATATCAACGCCCGATTCCGGCTCATCAAAAAGGCTTAGAGACGGAGAACCTGCAAGAAGCTGCAGCAATTCAGAACGTTTTATTTCTCCGCCGGAAAACCCTGAATTTATATCGCGGCCTAAGAATTCTTTTAGATTAAGTTCTTCTGCCGCTTTATCCGTACTAAAATTTTCCTGTTTTATCAGGTCTACCACCTGCCTTGTTTTGACCCCTCTTATAGTCGGCGGCCTCTGAAACATCGCGCCTATACCCATTCTGGCGCGTTCGTCAACAGAGGCGTTATTAATACGTTTACCTTTAAATATTATATCGCCGCTCGTAATTTTATAATCGGAAAAACCCATAATAGCCATAATAAGCGAGGTCTTGCCCGAGCCGTTAGGCCCAAGCAATGCCATAACCTGTCCCTTTTTTATCTCAAGGTTTATATTGCTTAAGACTTCCCTGTCCGCTATTTTTACCGTAAGATTTTGTATTTTTATCATTTGAATAATATATTCCCTAACATGCCAAGTATAATTACCTGCGGTATCGTAACTATCGGCAGAAAAATCGCGACTTTTCTTCCGACATTGGCCCATAAAAGCCCTATCTCGGTATAATCAGTAATAACCCCGCCCATTAAAAACACGAAAGTATTGCCCATGGCCTTTGTCTGCCTGTATATTTCGAATGCGAGGGGCGCTGTGCCTTCAGAGCAAACTTCCAATATAGTGGCGAGCAATAAAGTAACAACCATGCCCAACAGTGTGGGCCCCATATATGTTTTGAATATATGCGAGGGTACATACGCGGCGCTTAAGGAAGCCAATACCATACCTATGATAAGCCACCACAAAATCATATCCGCCAAAGAGATTATACCAGAAAATATGCCTTTTATGGGAACAAAAATATTAATGCCTTTGGCTTTATATGTTTTAAACCTGGATACAATATCGCCTGTGATAGAAAAATCATCTGCAGTAGCTGTAGTGTGCTGGTTAGTTTCTATTATTTTTTTACGCTCAAGTATCTGATAAATAAAACCCGTTGTTAAAGCCACGATCAAGGCGCTGACTATAATATATAACGCTTTTAAACCGAAAAATCCAAAAAGCATTATTGTAATGGGCAGGTTTGCCCATGGGCTTGCGAGTAAAAACGATACTACCGCCGGATTTGACGCGCCTTTTTTATGAAGCTCCATTGAAATTGCCAATATTCCATGGCTGCACACGCTCATCATAAACCCAAGCCCCACAGAATATATAACTGTTCTTTTTTTCGGCTTTGCCAGTATATGGGAAATATATTCGCGCGGAACAAAATAATCTATGACACCGCCGAACACAAGCCCTAATAATATTGCCCACCATATTTTGCCTGCGTATAAAAACAAATAGTTTCTGAAAGGCGCAAGAAAAGAAAAAATATAGGAACAGACAACTAGGGCGGACAATGCAGCAAACGCTATGACGGTCTTATCCTTGTACCATTTTGGTTTTTTGCCATGCTTATTGCATGCAGCACAGGCATTTTCTTTGGCCATTTAATCTTCAACCTCTATTATCTTCGTAAATTCCCATAGGCCATGAATATTACATTTTTCCCGCGCCTTTAACGGGCCATGGGCATGCGTCAGCTTCACCGGGATCGTAACTTTGGGCAAACTCATAGAAGCAGCCAGGTTTACCCTGAATAAAAATGTATCACCGCAATAAAGTTCTATCCATTCTATAAAATGCACAGGCTCGTTCGGGTGAGCCTTAAGTTTCCCTACTTCTATTACGACTAAAAAAGTTTCATCCCTTTTTACTTTTTTCGGCGCATCTATAACCGGAAGGTGTTTCTGCTCTAATTCTGAAAGCGCGTTCATATCCTTGGGGGCTTTTATGCCGCAAAGCATATCTTCGTCACAGGAATATTTATTATCAACCATAATAAGCTCCTTATTTAACCTTCAGTTTTTTTATCAATTCTTTGCAAAATACCGGCAGGTCATAGGGGTTACGCGAAGTTATCAGATTATCGTCTATAACCACTTCTTTATCGACAAACTTTGCCCCGGCATTTACAAGGTCGTCTTTTATCGCTGAAAAACCTGTCACAGTCCTTCCTTTTAATATACCGGCGGAGGCAAGTACCCAGCCGCCGTGGCATATGCAGGCGATTATTTTTTTATTTTTATCCATATCTTTTACAAAATCATTTACTTCTTTATGTCTCCTTAAAATATCCGGCGCATATCCTCCGGGAATTACCACTGCGCTAAAATCATCGGCTCTTACATTTTTTACGGATAGTTCTTCTTTTGCGGGATATCCTTCCTTACTTTTATATTCCGGCTTTGCGCCTGTTCCTACTAAAACAGCCTCTATTTTATCTTCGCGCAGGCGTAAATACGGATACCATACTTCAAGCACCTGATACTGGTCTTCAATAAGTATTGCAACTTTCTTCATACCGCAATAACTTCTTTAATCTCAGGCACATCTTTTCTTATAGTGCTTTCCACCCCCGCTTTAAGCGTCATCTGGCTCATCGGGCAGCTTCCGCAGGCGCCGGTTAGTTTTACCTTAACTGTTCCGTCAGCACTTACATCCACAAGCTTTACATCGCCTCCGTCCGCCTGAAGATGAGGCCTTATTTTATCCAAAGATTTCTGCACTTTTTCTTTTATAGTCATAATTCTGCCCTATCCTTTCCATGTTCTTTTAGCTAATTCGCTGTCTGTTTTTAAAATATTCTGTTTATCCTGTTCTGCTGGTTTTAATTTTTCCAGAATAGATGCCGGGGTTGCCTCTTCCTCGACCTGCTCTTTCACAAACCATTGCAGAAATGTTTCGGTTTCTTTATCGTTCTCGGATTTTGCCAGGCCAACTAGTCCGCGTATCATAGCGGTTACTTTTTTTTCGTGTTCCAGGGTGCGCTCAAACAAATCCCCGGGAGATTTAAAATCCTGCGGCGGAGTTTCTATTGCGGCTAATACCGCTCTTTCGTTCTTTTGGCCGATATAATTGAAAATTTTCTCAGCGTGAACCAGCTCTTCTTTAAATTGTATGGTAAACCAGCTGGCAAAACCCTTAAACCCTAAAGATGCGGCATAAGCAGCCATACCAAGATAAAAATACGCGGAATATATTTCTCTGTTGATCTGATAATTTAATGCGTCGAGTAATTTTTTACTTATCATTTATCAAACCCTCCTGTTATTTGAGGCTTTGCTGCGCTTCCTGGATAGAGTGGCCATAATAAAGCACATTTTTGCCCTTACCTACGGCTATTACAGTGGGTATGCCTCTTACCCCGTATAACTCGCCTATTTTACCGTCCGTATCAAGCAGCACAGGATATGTCATATTGGTTCTTTTTATAAAAGAAGCAACTTTTTCTTTGCTTTCGCGCAAGTTAATGCTTAGCACAGCTGTCTTTTCCTTGTTTTCATTATAAAATTTTTCAATATCCGGTATTTCCTGCACGCAGTACGGGCACCACGTAGTCCAGAATACCAGCACTGCATTTTTACCTTTAAGCGTATTATAAAGATTTATTTCTTTGCCGTTTATGTCCTGTAGTGTAAAATCCGCGGCTTTTCCCGACATAACGCTTTTAGGCGCGTTTTCCGCAGAACACGCGGTCAAAGCAGTGAAACCTATAAACAGCGCCGCAACAAAAACCATTAATTTAATTTTATTCATAACAACCTCCTATACACTTAAAACCCCTGCCCTGAATATGAAATACGCGCCTAAAATAATCATGCCAAGGCCCATGACCTTTTGCATAATAATCATAATTTTCTGTGATTTTTGAAAACTCAGTAAAATACCTGTAAATAATCCTGTTAAAATCAAAATGGCCCCTAATCCAATGGCAAAAGTAAAAAGCAGCGAAAAGCCCAACATGATATTCTGCGTAGTCGATACATAAGCCAAAATCGCCCCTAATACAGCTGCGGCGCACGGAGCTGCTATAAATCCGGAAATGCATCCCATGAAAAACGCGGAAAACGCGGAATGTCCTTTTATTACCTTGCCGGCGCCTGCCCTTGACAGCATAAAAACCGGCAATGTCACGGCATCAAGCATCACAAGCGCGAATAGAATAATAATACCGCCTACCATAAGATGCGCTATAGGGTTTGATTGTATCTGCCCGAACAGTTTTCCTGTGATTGCCGCAAATACGCCGAGCGAAGAAAATATTACGGCAACTCCGAGCACATAGCTTAAAGACAGTATGAAGCTTTTTAATCTGGATTTTTCTTTTGACGCGCCTATTACGCCTATAATAATAGGTATGAGGGGATAAACACACGGAGTAAAAGAAGTTATTATGCCGGATGCAAAAACAATTACATAGGTCAATATCGATATATCGGAAAGATATTTGGAAAATTCCTGAAACATAGCGCCCTCGCTTTTTGGATGTGGGATATGTTCAAAAAATGCAACAGATAGTATACTATATATAATACTACTTGTGAAGCCTTATTTTACGCTTTTTGCCGCATCCTTATTTCTTGCACCCCACAAGAGAATAAATCGTTATGTCTTTAAGTTCCGAAATCACATATTTTTCTATTTTGTCCATTTTCTTTTTTACTATGCAGCATTCGGTAAAAGGGCAGCATTTCTTTTTGAACAGGTGCTCCACCACTTTTATCGGCCCATGAAAGGCGGTTATTAAATCCAGAAGAAATATTTTTTTCGGGTTGACTGCCAGTTTAAAACCGCCGTTTTTGCCTTTATACGCCTTAAGCATCCCTTTTTTATGCAGCACCTGAAGAATCTTTCTTAAAAAAGGCCTGGGCATATTAAGATGCCGCGCCATTTCCTCTGCGCAAACGATATCTTTTTTACATGCCGCCATATAGACAAGCGAGCGTATGCAGTAATCCACGTTGCGTGTTATAAGTTTCATAATTTATTCCGTTAAAAATAAGTGCGCAGGTAGTTTAGCGTCGTGCTCAGGACCTGCTACTGCAGCCCTCTTTGCAGTGAGCTATAGGCCTTAGCATATATCTTGTGTTAGTCCACATAGCGCCCTCCTTTTGTCTTTAATGATACTATATTGGTATCATTAAGTCAAGTAAAAAAATAATTTATGTCAACCAGATTTTAAAATGTCCTGTTTTTAACGATTTAGAATTGTCCTGTTTTGGCTTTAAAGTTTTTACGCGCATTTTTTTA
>JAFGKX010000153.1 GCA_016928375.1 Candidatus Omnitrophota bacterium
GGAGGTTTTTGCTGGTCCACCAATTTGGATGTTAACCCTGAAGGCTGCACATTTTATCTCGACGACATACGATACGAATGACCAGCAAAGAAAGACGCCAGTATATCAGGCTAAACTCCGTTTTTCCTGTCGAGTTTAGTCTTATTTTTATAGAGGGGGAGGCTTCGTCTAAAAGATACGAAGGCTTTACCCATGACGTATCCAAAGGCGGGTTGTGCATAAAGGTAAAAGGCCTAAGCACTATCGATGAAAAGGCATTATTAGAAAAAAGGGCCAAGCTTGACCTGAACATAAATATGTTGCCGCCTTTGTTCACAAGGCCCATTTACGCCAAAGCCTGCATTGCCTGGATCGAAAAAATAGAAGGCCTTGCCCAGGATACATTATACAGCATAGGGGTTTCTTACGAAGACATCAATCCGCGCGACAGGGATAAAATAATAAATTATGCCAGAAGGCTCGTGTGGCTGCCGCGGATAACCGCCGTTGTAATAACGGTTTTTTTAAGTATAATTTTAGCTCTTTATCTTAGCCAGGCCAAAATTAGGCAGCAGAACCAGGGCCTCATAGACCGCCTGATCGAAATTTCAGCAAAAAGAAACGCCTACTTCGAAAAACTGAATAACGTAAAACAAGAAAAAATACTTTTAGGCATGGAGTTAACTGCCGGACAGAGTAAAATCAAAGAACTGGAAAATCAACTGTCCCTGTCGCAGGAACAAAGCAAAATAACACCGCTGCAACAGGAACTCGGAAAGTTAAAACAGGAAAACCTCGCATTGAAAGATAGGTTAAAGGGAATCGACGAGGGCGAAACAGCGCTGAAAAAAAAGCTGACGGATATATCAAAAGAAAGCAATGCCCTTGAGGTTGAGAACATAGCGAAAATGAAAGACTGGATTTGTGTGCACCGGAATAAAAAAACAGGCCTGGTCATAAGCTATGAAGGCGACAAGGCCTATGAAGACTGGGCATTTACATACGATCAGGCGCTGGCGGCCCAGATGTTTCTTTTATTTAAAGATATAGATAACGCGGCTCTAATATTGGATTTTTACAAGGACACGGCAAAGACACAGGACGGCCTTTTTTATAATGCTTACGACGCGCAGACAACAAGCCCTGCGGAATATACGATCCATAGCGGCCCGAATATATGGATAGCGATCGCAGCGTGCAGGTTTACAAAGTATACAAATGACGCCAAATACCTGAAACTGGCGCAGAAAATAGCCGATATAATGATCTCTATGCAAGCGCAGTCAGAAGATAAAGGCCTTGCTGGCGGGCCTTCTGCATCGTGGGTATCCACAGAGCACAATATGGACGCATATGCCCTGTATGATATGCTGTATGAGTTGACGCAAAACAAAAAATACATCGATGCAAAAAATATGACGCTTTCATGGCTTAAAAACAGCGCCTATAACAAGGCCGAATCAAGGTTTAACCGCGGCAGGGGCGATTCAACCATTGCGACGGATACGTTCTCCTGGGCCATAGGGGCCCTTGGCCCCGCAATACTCAAAGAGAACGATATGAACCCAGAGGCAATTTTGGAATTCGCAGAGGATGCATGCAGGGTAAAGGCCGTTTTTTACAGGCCGGATAACAGCAGCATAGAAGTAACAGGTTTTGATTTTGCGAAAGCAGCCAACATAGGGCGCGGAGGCATAATTTCCTGCGAATGGACTGCCCAGATGATAGTAGCCTTTAAAATAATGGCGGGATATTACGATAAATTGGGTGACATCGAGAAATCAAACGCGTATTATCAAAAAGCAGACTATTACCTTTCTCAGCTTAGCAACATGATTATAGCAAGTCCCAGCCCCAGCGGGCAGGGTGAAGGCTGCCTTCCTTACGCGTCAATTGATAATGTTGATACAGGCCATGGCTGGCGTGTGGCAAAAGGCCGGCGAACAGGTTCTGTGAGTGCTACCATATATTATATTTTTGCGCAATCCGGCTATAATCCGTTAAAATTATGAAAGGGAAAAATTAAGGGCATCTATCAAAAGGCAGCTGTCCAAAAATACAAAATAAAATGAAAAAACCAAAATATTATCTTAATAAGAGTAACGAGTTTGTTGTAGAGAATTTTCATCTACCTAAACCCTTTTTTAACTTTTTCCCGGGTATAGCCGGGGTATGGGGTGTACCTATCTGGTGTTTTTATACAAACAGAGGCCAGGCGATAGCGGGTTTTGGCATAAGAGGCAAGGAACACCCCATTATGGAATTTTATCCGGCAAACAAGGCTGTAAGCCGTGTGTCTATTGAAGGATTCAGGACTTTTATTAAAATTTCAAATAAAAAAAGCCAAATTTTTTACGATGCCTTTAATTCAAGCACATATCAAGAAAATTTTGACATTGAAAATAAAATAATCATAACCCCTTATGATTTGCGCTTGATAGAAACAAACCATACTCTGGGGCTTGAAGTAGAAATAGAATATTTTACAATACCAAATGACAACTACGGCGCGCTTGCCAGGGTCGTTACTATAAAAAATCTGACAAATAAAAATTTGAAACTTGATGTTTTAGACGGCATTGCCCAGATTATACCCTATGGTTTTGATAATAAGTTTTTAAAATATATAGCAAAGACCATAGAGGCGTGGATAGACATAGAAAATCTCGATAAAAAAATTCCATATCTTCGGCTCAAAGTAGATGCTGCCGATAAACCGGAGGTTATACGCATAAAAGAAGGCAATTTCTATCTGGCATTTGATAAACAAGGATTAATAAAGCCTATTGTTGATCCTGACGCAGTGTTCTCCAATGTAAGGGACTTTACCTACCCGGAGGAATTTCTAAAAAAAGGCCCCTACAACCCTTACAAGAATCAGTTTACAAAAAATAAGATTCCCTGCTGTATGGCTTATAAAAAATTTAATATACCGCAAAGATCACAAATTCATATTTATTCATTAATAGGCAATAGCGACAGTATAGAAAAATTAAACAAAAACGCAAAAAGAATATCGCATAAAAATTATATCCTTAAAAAAAGGCAGGAAAACAAAGAGATTATTCAGAATCTGACATTGCCTGCTTTTACGGATTCCGCGTCAGACATCTTTAACTCCTATTGCAGGCAAAATTTCCTCGATAATATCTTACGAGGAGGTTTTCCTTATTCTATAAAACATAAAAACGGCCGGACAAATCTACAGTTATTTTCAAGGCGTCACGGCGATTTAGAAAGAGACTACAACAATTTCCTGATCGAGCCAAATTACTTCTCACAGGGAAACGGCGCCTTCCGCGATATAAACCAGAACAGGCGAAACGACATCTGGTTTAACCCCCAGATAAAAGACGAGAATATATTTACCTTTTTTAACCTCATACAGTCGGATGGTTATAATCCGCTTGTAATAAAGCCCGATACCTTTGTATTCAACCAGAATTTCAATTCCATAAAAGGATTTTTTAAAAACAAAGGCCTGGAGCAGATTAAAATATTCCTTAAAAGGCACTTTGCCATAGGCGAGATGTTTACTTTTATGGAGCAGAATAGAATACACGTTTTTGGCAAAAGAGAGGACTTGTTGACGGTTATTTTGGAAAATTCCGAAAAACTTCATAACGCGGAGCATGGCGAAGGCTTCTGGATAGACCACTGGTATTATTGCATAGACCTTTTGGAAAGCTACCAAAACCTTTATCCGGAAGAAATTGATAAGATCTTATTTCAAACAAAGGAATTTACTTTTTTTGACAGCGCAAAATTCGTAAAACCAAGGTCTGAGCGTTTTATGTTGAAAAATGACGCCGTTTTCCAGGTGCATAGCGTAGAAATAGACCATAAAAAAGCCCATCTTATAGAAAAAAGAGCAAAAAATGCGCGCATAAAAAGAGACAGAATCGGCGAAGGCCAGATTTATAAAACAACGCTTATCGTAAAAATGCTAGTCGCCATAGCAAATAAATTAGCAAGTCTCGACCCTTTCGGTATAGGCGTTGAGATGGAGGCGGACAAGCCCGGCTGGTGCGATTCCTTAAACGGGCTTCCCGGGCTTTTAGGTTCATCGGCCTGCGAAACGCTTGAGCTTAAAAAATGGCTTATTTTCATAAAAAAGAATCTAAATTCCAGCGCCATGAAAAAGCTGACAATAGAATTGCCAAAAGAATTATATGATTTTATCTTCGGGCTAAATAAACTGTGCCGCGGCAACTTGGGAAATTACCTTTTCTGGGATAAATCGCATACATTAAAAGAACAATACCGCAAAGACACATTTTTTGGGTTTAATGGCGCTGAGAAAGAATTAGCCAAAGAAGAGATGCTGTCCATAGTAGATAATTTCCTTAAAAAAATAGAAATAGGCATCAGAAAATCCTGCAGAGGTAAAACAAAATTATGTTATTCGTATTTTATCAATGAGGTAACGGATTATAGAATTATAAATACCGATTCTCACGGTAGAAAATTCGTAAAACCGCTTACATTTAAGCAAGCACCCTTGCCGCTTTTCTTAGAAGGCATTGTACATTCTCTTAAAACAACTGCCAATGAAAAGGAGGCAAAGATAATATTTAATGAAACCAGAAAAAGCGCGATTTTCGATAAGAAATTAAAGATGTATAAAATCTGCGCGCCGCTTGATGAAATGCCGCTTGAGATAGGCAGGATGCGCATATTTACGCCGGGCTGGCTTGAAAATGAATCAATATGGCTGCATATGGAATACAAATACCTGCTTGAGCTTTTGAAAAACGGGATGCACGAGGAATTTTTTAAAGAGGCTAAAAATTGCCTGATACCATTTCAACCGCCCGCAAGGTACGGGAGGAGCATTTTAGAAAATTGTTCATTTATAGCATCAAGCGTATTTTACGATGAAAAACTGCACGGAAACGGCTTCATTGCGCGCTTAAGCGGCTCAACAGCGGAATTTATACACATGTGGCTTATGATGTGCGCGGGCAAGCGCCCATTTTATCTGGACAACTACGGTAAATTACGCCTGGAGCTTAAGCCAATTCTGCCAAGCTGGCTGTTTTTCGCCAAAGGCGGATCCGCCTCCGGCGGAAAAAGAAACACCTTTTCATTCAGATTTTTGAATAAAACCACGGTAGTTTACCACAATCCTAAAGCAAAAAATACCTTTGGAAAGGCGGCTCCCAAGATAAAAAGCATAACCATAAAACCGTTCAATAAAAAAGCAATTACGCTTAATACCCCGTTCATTCCAGCCCCATTTTCCTACGATGCGCGGGACGGAAAGATAGAACAGATCGACATAGTTTTATCTTGACGAGCGCCCGCCTTTGTGTTATATAAATTAAATTCAAGCTTTATATAGCAGAAAGGGCCTATTCTAAAAAAATGAATCCCGCACCTTCTTATTATTCATATAGTTTTATATGTATTATGTGTATGTTTTAAATAGCGAGAAAGA
>JAFGKX010000154.1 GCA_016928375.1 Candidatus Omnitrophota bacterium
GACAGGCGCATATGCCAGGGTAAGCCCTGAAAACAAAAAACATAGGGCAATGTTTAAATCAAATTTCTTGTCAGAATAATAATACGGCGCAGCCAATGTAGCATACCGCCAAAAATAATTTTACAGCGATATCCATAAAAAAATCCTTATATTACCGACTTTACTAAAACAACGTATAGATAAAAGGGGCGACTGCCGAAGATTCCGTAAAAATAATAAGAACGCCAAGCAGAACTAATATTATTATAATCGGCAAAAGCCACCAGCGTTTACGCACTTTCAAAAAATCCCACAATTCCTTCAATATCGATATCTTACCCATTAATTGTCCTTTCTTTTTAAAATTGCTTTTCGTATCTCTCTGTGGTATCAGATGGTTTCTCTTTCTTTATCCAGTAGGTATCTGATTTTTTATTCCAGTTTATATCCAGAAATTCTTTCCCGGATAACCCGGCTATAAATCTTATCGGCGTTATAATAAAATAAAAAACAATTATAAGGGCTGTTCTTGTTATAACCCATTCCGCCAAACGGAATATTGTTTTAAGCGCAATATGCACCGGCTTAATTGCCCGCGGAAAAAACAAGCCGCTTAAAAAAGAAAAAACGCCTATGCCGTAAAGCCATGGATAAATTGCGCTATGGCCCTTTAACAGCTGAAAGGTGCCTAAAACAATCATGGCTATGCCGAATATAATACCGAATTTTCTCAATTCTTTATTCATCATATGCCTATTTGGTTAATCAGGCTCAATGCCAGTTAAATCTCCTGTTTTAATTTCTGAAGCAGGCTGCTTGCTTTTATCCATCAGAAATGAACCCATGGCAAGATAATCCATGTTTGTGCGCATAAAACACATATACGCGTCCTGCGGAGTGCATACAATGGGCTCACCTCTCACATTAAATGATGTGTTTATAACAATCGGGCAACCTGTTAATTTGAAAAACTCATTTATCATATCATAATAAGCAGGGTTATCCTGCCTTTTTACGGTCTGCACCCTGGCGGAATAATCTACGTGTGTTACCGCGGGTATTACCGAACGCTTAACCTTAAGTTTATCAAGGCCCTGAAGACGCTTTTCTTCCTCGCTGATATTCAGGCGTTTATCATTTTTAACCTGGGCTACCAACAGCATATAAGGGCTTTCGCATGAGATATCGAAATAATCTTTGGCATGTTCTTTTAAAACAGTCGGGGCAAACGGCCTGAATGATTCCCTGAATTTTATTTTAACATTCATTATAGACTGCATCTGGGATGACCTGGGGTCTGCGAATATGCTTCTTGAGCCAAGGGCCCTTGGCCCGAATTCCATGCGGCCCTGAAACCAGCCAAGCACTTTTTGATTTGCTATAACTTCCGCGTATTTTTTCGGCGCATATTCCGGATTTAATTTTAAATGAGGTATGTTCCTGCTTTTTAAAAACTCTTCTATTTCCGCATCCGAAAAACCAGGGCCCAGCAAAGAAGCTTTTTGGCTGTCATTTATGCCATCCGGCTTTCTTTCTTTATTAAGATAGCTGTGCCATACACATAAAGCAGTGCCTAATGCCCCGCCTGCATCGGAAGCAGCTGGTTGGATCCATATATTATCAAAAGGGCCTTCGCGCAGCAGCTTTCCGTTTGCCACGCAATTTAATGCCACGCCGCCGGCTAAACACAGATTTTTCTTTTTTGTAACATCATATACATGCCTTCCCATGTTAAGCACGGCTTTTTCCGTTACTGCCTGTATGGAACGCGCTATATCCATATGGCGCTGCTCGATTTTTTCACCGGGCCTTCTTGGCCTTGAGCCAAAAAGCGCGTTAAATTTTTTATTAGTCATGGTAAGCCCTGCGCAGTAATCGAAATATTTCATATTGATCTTAAGTGAACCATCACCTTTTAAATCTACCAGTTCTTTTAAAATCAATTCCGTATATTTGGGCTCACCGTAAGGCCCAAGGCCCATAAGTTTATACTCTCCGGAATTAACCTTAAATCCCGCGTAATAAGTGAATGCCGAATATAAAAGCCCCAGAGAATGCGGAAACTTAAGTTCAGCGTCTATTTTTATGCGGTTATTCTCACCGATACCATAACTTGCGGTTGCCCATTCTCCGACACCGTCTATGGTCAAAATGGCCGCATCTTTAAATGGAGACGGGAAAAATGCGCTCGCGGCATGCGATTCGTGATGCTCAGGGAATAAGATCTTCCCGTTAAAACCAATTTTCTCTTTTATGTAATCCTTTAAAAAAAGTTTCTGTTTAATCCATAGCGGCATTGCCTTAAGAAATGACCTTATGCCTGAGGGCGCAAATGCTATATATGTCTCAAGCAGTCTTTCGAATTTTATAAACGGTTTATCATAAAAAGCCACGAAATCAAGGCCTGATGAACTTATGCCCGCTTCTTTCAAGCAGTAATTTATTGAATTCTCCGGGAAATTATGGTCATGTTTTATCCTTGTAAACCGCTCTTCCTGACAGGCGGCTAAGATTTCGCCGTCTTTAAGCAGGACAGCGGCAGAATCATGATAAAATGCCGAGATGCCTAATATATAGGTAGGTTTCATAAAGTATTAAAGATAGCGTATTGCTTTTAGGTATATATTAATATTAGTACTATGCAATGATACTAAAATATTACTATATTTCAAATACAGGGTCAAGTGAAATTGCGCTTTTTTGCGCTTTACTTGCGTATATGCTTTATATATAATTTCCTGCTTATTGCGCTATACCGCGCAGAGGCAAAGAGCTCAGACTGGCGCAATATAAGACAGAGGGCTTTTTATGTAACCTATAATCGGAATCAGTAAAAATTCTGATGTTAAAACCGAAATAGATATACTAAATTTCTTCTTTTGGCTACTCGTTGATTTATTTTAATTTTTCGTATAAAAATTTCGCTACGTACTCATGCCCTTTTTTATTCCAGTGGGGGTCTATAACAAAATTCAAATCTTTCCTATGGGCAAACAACGGAAATAAATCCAGATAATTCAACCCATTTTCGTTTGCGAAAACAGCAAATTTTTTCTGGATATCAAGCGGCTCTATCGACAGTGCTTGCTCCTTCGTAGGAGCAAGCACGCTTAGAAACTTTACTTTATTTTTATAGCAATAATCGTTCATTTTTAAAAAAATAGCTTTGGTTATATCCCACCCTTCAGGACTAGAGCCGCCGCCAAAACTATTTCTTATGCCAAGCTTGTAAAGAAGGTAACTGTATCTAAGCCTCAAAAAAATATACGCATAACTGTGATTTTGTAAGAATTTTTTAATAAATGGGATATTTATCCTTCCTTTTGGCCCTTCGTCACATTGATAATGCATTTCGATAACATTTTCCGGCACCGGATAGTTTTTCAATATAAAGTTTTCGTTTTCAAATACAAAAAATGGTTTATTCCTGCTATACTCAAAACCCCGGCTATTATTTTCTATATCATTCCCCACGAAAAATAAGCATATCACTACATCAGGCGAATATCTTATGCCCTCCTCTCTCAAAAGCAAATATTCTTGATCAGTGCCAAAACCATATACTCCCATATTAATAACTTCGATATCCTTGCCATTAGATTTGAACAAAGATTCAAGCTTATAAGAAAAAGTTTCATCATCTTCTACCCCTGAACCAAAAACAAACGAATCCCCTAAAACAACTATACGTTTAGTATGTTTAGGCTTTTCATAGGAATATTCCTTCCCTCTTAAGGCCTTACCATTAATAAAAACTTCGGTGGAATATTCCTGCGTTTCTATCCATGTAGAAAAATTTCTTTTATGAAACCATCCGTATTCACTATTATATTCATTGAAATCATCATTTTTGTGCTTATTTTTCGTATTCGTAGAATATATAGGAAAACAGATCCTAAAAACACCCTCAAGAACAAGAAAAGATATGCTAATAGCTGCAACAAGTAAAATTATATTTTTAAGTAATTTCATATTTTATTCCTAAGATCATATATAAATTGGAATCTCTTAAATATTTCCAGTCGTTATCAGCGCCGCCTGCTATTTCATTAAACTAAATATTTTGCGAGGCGACAATAAAACAAAATGGTTAATATGCCTTATGCCTATCTATAGATTCTATAGCAAAACTGTTAATTAGTAAATTAGTAAATTGCTAAAATATTGCTATGTTTCGCATATATGGCCAATGGAAAATGCACTTTACTTGCGTATATGTTTCATATATAATTTCAGCGATATGAATCCCGCACCTTTTATAGCATTTATAGTTCTTGTTAGGCTAATACATAAAAGGATGCGGGAATAATAAAAAGGTGCGGGATGAAAAAATGTTTTTTATTGCTGATATGCGCTGCTGGCGGCCTTCTCTTCCCCTCATTATGCCGCGCAGAGATGAAGGGCTCGGTCACACCTTCCTTTTCTACCGGAATAAAATCTCAGACTGACGCAATAGAGGAAAGGGATCTATCCGGAAATTTTTGGTTTTATAAATATGGATTAAGCGGCACCTTAAAACCTGATAATAAACTATCCCTTAAGGCAGGTTATGAAAAATACTTTAAAGACTTCTCCGGCGTAAATATATCAGATGTAAATACCTGCGCATATAAAGCAGGTATAGATTATATACTGTTCGATGATAAAGAAAAATCTCTTAAAACAGGGCTGGGTTTCAAGTTGCGCAATAAACGCTATAAGGATTCCCCCTCGCTCAGTTATGACCAGTATAGGGCGCAGGCAGACATAAACTGCAAGTTCTCCGAAAATTACTCATTGGATTTAAGCGCCGGTATAAATGATTATGAATACATCAAAAATAACAGTTCGGATGTCACAAAGACCTATATAAAATTTTCGCCGGAGGCAAGATTTTTCGATAAAATGTTGGAGATTTCAGCTTCATACAGAATGCGCTGGCTTGATTACAAGAATAACAGCAAAGATAAAAGCGAAAACGTTTATTCCGGAACAGCTATATTAAATCTGGATAACCCTTTTATGCATAAAATAAAGGCAAATGCTGAAACAGGCAAGGAAAATACCCAGGATACGGAAGACAGGGAGGATTCCCTAAGATATCAACATGACAAATGGGATATTGCAACATATTATAAGTTTGGCAAAAATTTCAAAACGCAGCTTGAATACGGTCAGAAACAAAGAGATTACATATCGGACAATAACAACTATAAAAACTGGTATATAAAAAATAAATCCAATTTTAAAATACTGAAAAATAAATATCTCGACGTGGATTTTTCCCCGGAATATGAATATAAGGATACGCACTTCAGCAAAATAAACAGCAAAAGTTATGTAAAAAATAAAATTGCCGCGGGAATGTCTTTTTCAAAACGCGAAAACTGGTCTTTTGACCCTGAATTTATTTTTACCGATTATGATTATGAGGCAGGTTCTGCTTCAAATCAAAAAACATA
>JAFGKX010000155.1 GCA_016928375.1 Candidatus Omnitrophota bacterium
AAGGCGATGACACGATTGATATAACAGATGAGGATAGTGTAAAAATAAGAGGCGTAATTGACGGCGGAAAACTAAAACCGGTGCACCACGAAGTAGCAAAATGGGTAGAAGCGATAAAACTATTGGAAAGGGAAATAGAAAATGCCAAAGAAACCCCGAGAGAAAATAGGGTTTTAACACTCAAAGAAGCCAACAGTCTTTTCGAGGCATTAAGGTTTATCAGGTTGCCCAATTTTATATCAGTTGTTTTGAAAAATAGAATTAAAATCGCGAAAAAGAAAAAACAAACTTCAGTCGATTTAGATCAAGTGGTCAGGGATATTAAAGATGCTCTGGATCTTGGCGTAGAAAATAGCATAAAGCATATAATTCGAGAAAGAAAAGTCGTGGAAGAAGGCCGTGTAATCACCGGCCTGAAGACGTTTATATTCGGCGCGACTCCTTTGTTCCTGATTTTATTTAACTGGATTTGCAGTGATTGCATGCCTCAAGCGTTGCTGAATATAGTCGCTACCTATATCGCGAATATGCCGGTTATAATTATCTCCGTCTTTTTACTTACACTGAACCTGATTACGTTATGGAAAGGCTATATTGTCAAAATAGGGAAAACTAGATATTTTTACTGGCATCTTTTCTGGAAGGCGTTTTACGCTCCGTTCTATTACCTTGGTCTTATGGCTTCTGCCGTAATGGTGCTTAAGCAGGTATGGAACAGGCAAGATACGTATTGGGGTATTACAGTTAGGTTTTCCAGTTTAAAATTTGGCAATGCCGTGGAAAAAGCATATTACCAAACGCAGGACGGTTTAAAAAGTACCGCCGGTCAGGCGCGATACGCGATTAAAGGCACCATGCGCGAGATCTATAACTATATAAAAACAAGAGGCAGGTTCCACCTTATTTTAATAGTATCATTTTTGGTCATAGTAGGTTATTGCTTTATCTGGACGGCGAACAAGAACAGAGTTATGGAGTTCAGGGCAAGAACGCTTATAGCGCCGCTTGAGCGCGTTCTTGGCGAAAAGCTTGAGCCGGAAATCCAGTCTGCGGTAAGTTCGCAAGCATCCGATGAAAAAGCTAAAACAGAAAAAGTTAAGCCCAGTTCCGAAACTAAATCAAGCAAAATTCAACACCACTTTAGGATTTACGCAAGCCATATAGCATCATTGCTTACGGGGATATTATCCGTGTCCTTGGCGGGTTTCGGCACTTTTACGTTTTTTAAAGGCAGTTCCATATTCCTACCTTCCGTGGCTGTATTAATAGGTATATATATCGGCATGCAATCGTTATGGTACATGTATTTGACCGTAAACGGGTACAGGGCTTTAAAGATATGGAATGACTCGTTGGCTGAAAATGAAAAGCACGCCTTTTACGAACTTATTAATCAGCCGCTGGCAGTGCGATTAAAAGATGGTACGATAAAATATCATCCGGCCTACTCTTATCTTTCTGAAAGAGCCAAACTCGCTGTGTGCGTCCACGAGATGTTTAAGCATGAGTTTACCGGTATGGTAGGCATGTTGCTGACAAACTCTCTAACAGGCAATGTGCTTGAACGTTTAAGATTGTTTACGACCAAAAAAGAGAAAGCGGTCGTAGAATATTTGAGAAATTTGATTGACACCAGGCCCAAAGGCGTTACGCATCTGTCGGATATAACCGACTGGAAATATATAGCAAAAGCAATGAAAGATAGAAAGGTCGGTTATGAGACAGGCGAATTTAAAATAGTTTTAGACCTTGCCTCTGACGGCATAAGGAGTTTTTCCTTAAGGCTGCCGGCAGACCGGTATTTAAAGAGGGATAAAGAAGTTGAAGCGAGATTTGTGAAATTCCTTACCTTCTACATAAAGAATAGAATGGAGGCTTTCGGACCGCAAAAAATATATTTTGTAAATGATAACAACATTTCCGCAATAACGGCCGAAGCTATAGAAAATTTCGGCAAAGAACCTTTTAAACATACCGTAGGGACAATGACCGAAATGCACAGCACGCCCGATATGCCAAAAGAACAGAAATTCAGGTTTATAATAGCGAATAGCGCAGATATGAAACGTTTTATCGCCGTGGAAGAAAGAAAACAGGCAGCGCGCACAAAAGAGGAAAAAAAGCACAGGATAAATTTAAAGGATCTTAAAAATATCGATAACGTGCTGGTGGGCCTGGACATAGGCGGCACTGATGTAAAGGTTATATTGTATAATGAAAAAGGTGAAATAATATTTTATAAAAAACACAACTGGGATCCCGAAGATATTACCGACAACGACCGGTTCGGGCACCTGGAAGTCCTCGAGTACTTAACGAAACTGGCGCTTTTAAAACTGAAATTGGAAGAATTGAAAGAAACAAGCGCACTAAATGATGCCGAAACGAACCTTCTAAATCGTGTTGACATGTTGTCCGATAGGGATATACGCAACATCACTGAAGAGTCAGAGAAAGATATGGTGGAATACTGTAATGAGAGAGCGCCTTATCAGGCGATGTTTTCGGATAAGATTATAAATGGCGTGCCTGTGATAAGCGTGGTAGGCGTTGTGACTGAAGGAGAAAAGCTGCTTGGTAAGTTACCGAAACCTGAAGGTATAGGCATAAGCTGGCCAGGCCTTATTATTGACGGAACTGTACGCGATAAAGCGAAATGTAAAGGCTTAAGCAATGGAGCTTTTGACAGAAATATAAGACCTCTTGCCGCGAATCTTGCCGATAGAATCGGTATTGACAGAAATAAAGTGGCTATAATAAACGATGGTGATGTGCTTGCCTTTTGGGCATCTGTTATGTCAGGTCACGGTAACATTCTCGCGATTGCTTTAGGAACCGCTATAGCAGGAGGTTATACGCCGATTTCCGGAATACCAAAAAATTTCAGGACGTATTTCAGCAGGTCAATTATTGATATGACGGATCCCGATAATATAGGCTATAAGGCGAAATTTGGACCGGAAGGTATAGCAGCAGAATATATTTCACAGCAGGGCATATTAAGATTATCGCGTAGCATAGGAATAGATTTTTCTCTTATAGATAAGCTTGTATCCGAAGCCAAGAAAAAGAATATACAGTATAACAAACTAAATGACGAGCTTCGCAGAATTTCACCTATTTTAAAAATAGATATTCTTCCCGTGTTCAAGAAATTGGAACAGCTAAAGAATGTGGTTCCAGATGTAGATTATAATAGATTTTATATAGGCGATAGAGCCGAACAGCTTAAGTTTATACAGGCGCTGTTTAAAGCTGGGTACAAACCGGTTTGTGACAAAGTATACGAAGATATGGGGCTTTTCCTGGCTGTTTTGATAAAGGAACTGGCGGATTATTTTGATGACGAAGAGGCTGTAAAAGATGTCGTTACAGCCGGAAGGTGCGTAAAGTGGGAGCGTGGCGGGAAAGAAATAGTTAAAAACGCAAGGGCTATACTGGGTGATGAATTCAACCTGCAGGTCGCTTCGCAGATTGCAGGTGACCCGCGTATGGATGAGTTTTCTCAGGCTATCGGTGCGGCCTGGCTTGTTAATCAGAAATTGCAACGCTTGGGAGGCAAAGGAGCCGCATCGCCGAAAACGGCACCTGCTACTACTCATGAACCTACATCAGAGGTTGTCGCAAGGTACAAAGAAACCATAGGGGAAAATATAGATTACAGCGCTAACGACAGGTTTAATCATCCGCGCGCTGTTACTTTTGACGCAGAAGGTAACTTCTATGTGGCCGATACCGATAATAACCGTATTCAAAAATTCAGCAAAGATGGCGCC
>JAFGKX010000156.1 GCA_016928375.1 Candidatus Omnitrophota bacterium
AATGGCAGACACGAAGGACTTAAAATCCTTTGGCCGAAAGGTCATGAGGGTTCGACTCCCTCCTCGCCCACCAAACTTTGCAAAGCAAAGTTTGCTCCGATGATACGATGAACAAGAGCATCAGAGGGACTGAATATATTATATGGACATAGAAACAATAAGACATAGTACGTCGCACGTATTAGCGCAGGCAGTAAAAAGCCTTTGGCCCGATGTAAAATTAGGCATAGGCCCTGCCATTGAATACGGTTTTTATTATGATTTTGACAAAAAAGAGCCTTTTGCGCCCGAAGACCTGGAAAAAATAACGAATAAAATGCGAGAAATAATAAAACAGGACCAGAAGTTTGTCAAAAAAGAAATGAAAAAAGCCGATGCAATAGAACTTTTTGAAAAAATGGGCGAGACATATAAAGCCGAGCTGATAAAAGATATCGCCGGCGAAACGGTAACTTTGTATTCAAACGCTGATTTTTTGGATTTATGCAAGGGCCCGCATGTTTCATCGACCAAAAACATTAAAGCATTCGCCTTAACGCATATAGCAGGTGCGTACTGGAGAGGCAGCGAGAAAAATCAGATGCTTCAAAGGATATACGGTGTTGCGTTCGAGACGGAGAAAGAACTTAAAAAACATCTCATGCTTCTTGAAGAAGCGAAGAAGAGAGACCATAGAAAACTTGGCAAAGAACTCGGATTTTTTATTATGGATGAAACTGTCGGCGCGGGGCTTGTGATATACAAGCCCAAAGGCGCTGTTTTAAGAAACATAATAGAAGAATGGGAAAAAACAGAGCATTTAAAACGCGGTTATCAGCAGGCTTTGGGCCCGCATGTCATGAAATCCGATATATGGGTGCGCTCCGGGCATTATGATTATTATAAAGAACATATGTATATATTCAATATCGAGGGATCTGAATATGCGGTAAAGCCCATGAATTGTCCTGCGCATATACTTGTATTCAAATCCGAAACTAGGAGTTACAAAGATCTGCCGCTTAGATTATTCGAGCTCGGCACCGTGTATAGGTACGAAAAAAGCGGGGTCTTGCACGGGCTTTTAAGAGTAAGGGGCTTTACGCAGGATGATGCGCATATATTCTGCCTGCCGGAACAGGTTGTGGATGAAATAAAATCTGTGATAGATTTTGTATTATACGCATTGAAGGTTTTTGGGTTTGATGAGTTCCATGTGGAATTAAGCACACAGCCGCAAAAACATATCGGCACGAACCAGGACTGGGATATGGCGACGAACGCTTTAAAAAAATCCCTCGACGACAAAAATATAAAATATGAAATAAATGAAGGCGACGGCGCTTTCTATGGGCCCAAGATAGACATAAAATTAAAAGATGCCATAGGCCGTTTTTGGCAATGCGCTACAATTCAATGCGATTTTGCGCTGCCTGAAAGATTTGACCTTGCGTACATAGATAAAGATGGCAGCCAGAAGCGCCCGGTAATGCTGCACAGGGTTATATTGGGCAGCATAGAGAGATTTTTGGGCGCCCTGATAGAGCATTATGCGGGGGCGCTGCCTTTATGGCTTTCCCCGACACAGGTTATAGTAATGCCAATAACGGATAAACAAAAAGAATACGCGGGTAAAATTTACGAAGAACTAAAAAAACATAATATACGAAGCGAAATAGATACGCGCAATCAGACGATAGGGTATAAAATCAGAAACGCCCAGATGGGGAAGATACCATATATGCTTATTATAGGCGAAAAAGAAGAAAAGGAAAAATCGGTTTCTGTCCGTAGCCGCGCAAAAGGCGACGAAGGAAAAACCGATATGGAAAAGTTCATACAAAAAATAAATAAGGAGGTGAGTTCTCATAGCTAAGGATATTAAAAAAAGACTCAGGGTGAATGAGATGATAAGGATAGCCCAGATAAGGGTTATCGGCGCCGACGGAGAACAATTAGGGGTGATGCGCCCGGAGGAGGCATTAAAAATTGCCCGTGAAGCCGGGTTTGATCTCGTCGAAATAGTGCCTACTTCCAGTCCGCCCGTATGCCGCATCATGGATTACAGCAAATATAAATACGAACAGGAAAAGAAGGAACGAGAGGCGCGCAAAAAACAGCATGTAATTAAAATAAAAGAAATAAGGATAAACCCGAGGATAGAGGAACACGACTATAAGACGAAACTTCAGCATGCGCGTGATTTTGTAGTAAAGGGCAACAAGGTAAAATGGACTCTGATATTTCACGGCAGGGAAATGGCGCACATAGAACGCGGCAGGCATTTGTTAGACAGGGTTATACAGGATACCGTCGACATAGCCGAAGTGGAAATGGCGCCGAAGAAGGAAGGTCGTTTTATATTTATGGTTATTACGCCTAAATAATAAAAAAGGCTCGGAAAATAGTTTTCGCAGGGACGCTCCCCCGACGTCGCGTCGGGGTTGCTCATCCCAGCCATGCCCTGCTCAAACTATTTTCCTCGCCCTTTGATATAAATAAAACCGATAGGAGATATACGATGCGGAAATCGAAGACGAAAAAAGGAATCGCGAAAAGATTCAAGTTGACTAAAAAAGGAAAAATAAAAAGCAGGCATGCCGGAAAAGGGCACTTGCTGGGTAAAAAATCTAGAAAGCGCAAACGGGCGCTTTCCAAAGACAACATTATAGGCCGCGTTCAAACCAGAATGATAAAGAAGGCGTTGCCGTACGGTTTATAAAGACAAGGGGGTATCATGGCTAGAGTAAAACACGTAGTCGCCGGATTACGGCGCAGAAAAAAATTATTAAAACTGGCAAAAGGCTATGTTGGCGGAAGAAGCAAGCTATACCGCACAGCTAAAGAAACAGTAAGAAGGGCAAAGGCCTATGCTTACAGAGACAGAAAAGCAAGAAAAAGAGATTTCAGAAGCCTATGGATTTTAAGAATAAACGCAGCGTGCCGCGCGTCTGGAATTAAATATTCCGAATTTATATCCGGGCTTAAAAAGGCCAAAGTCGTTTTGGACAGAAAGTCTTTGGCAGACCTGGCTGTAAACAACAAGACTGCTTTTAAGAAACTGATAAGTCTCGTAAAAAAACAGGACTAAAAGCTTGATATGATAAAAACGCTCAATCCTCCGCGAATAATAGTGCTGAGTTTTTTAACCGCTATTTTATGCGGAGCGTTTTTACTTAATTTGCCCATATCGACACAGACAGGCGAATCTCTCGGCCCGGTCAACAGTTTATTTACGGCAACAAGCGCGATATGCGTTACGGGGCTGACGGTAAAAGATACAGGCGGAGATTTTTCTTTATTCGGACAGCTAGTGATAATTATGCTTGTTCAAGCCGGAGGATTGGGCATAATGACCTTTTCCGTGCTTTTTACCACTGTGCTGCTGCATAAAAGGCTCACTATTTCTCAGGGTGTTGCGGTACAAAATGCCCTGGGCTACACAAAAACAGCCGGGCTTAAGGATTTAATAAAATATATTGTCCTTATAACATTTTTTGTCGAATCGCTGGGGGCCTTGATGCTGTATATGCATTGGGCCATTATAATGCAGGGGGCCAATAATTATTATATACTCTGGAGCGCTGTGTTTCATTCTATCTCCGCATTCTGCAATGCGGGGTTTTCAATATTCACGAATAGCCTGGTAAACCTAAACAGGGATGCTTTTACCATGCTTACAATAGCGTTTCTTATTATTTCGGGCGGATTAGGTTTTGTGGCGGTGCTTGAACTGCCAAGGCTAAGGTATTATTTTTCTTTCTTCAGAAAAAAAACATTAGCTGCTTTGGTAAAAAAGCAAATTTCCGAGGATATGCCGATTAATAAAATAAGCCTGCACACAAAAATGGTGCTGACGGCGACGATATTTTTAATAGCAATAGGGACTGTTGTCATATTCTTCCTTGAGTATGGCAATGCGTTGAGCCAAATGCCGTTTTGGGATAAAATCCTGAACGCATTTTTTACTTCGGTTACGCCCAGAACAGCGGGTTTTAACAGTGTTCCCACAAATGCTCTTCAGGCGGCGACTAAGTTTTTTATCGCAGTGCTTATGTTTATCGGGGCTTCTCCGGGCAGCACCGGAGGCGGTATAAAAACCGTAACAGCCATAGTGCTTTTTGCCGGATTTATCGCCATGCTGAAAAAAAGAGACCGGATGACTTTTTCGCGCAGGACCATAGAAAAAGACGCTTTCAGAAGAGCTGTGGCTATTTTTGTGTTGTCTTTAGGCCTGGTGTGCGCGATAACGCTGCTTTTGACAATAACCGAAAGGGCGCTTTTTTATAAATCAAACGAATATTTTCTAAATTTATTTTTTGAGACAACCTCGGCATTTGCCACGTGCGGGCTTTCTACCATAACCACGGCGCATCTGAGCGTTATAGGAAAGATTCTTATAATGCTTACGATGTTTTTAGGAAGGGTAGGACCTTTAACTGCGGCGCTGGCGCTGGCATTGCGCAAAGAGGAAAAAGCAAAATATATTTATCCCGAAGAAAAAATAATGGTGGGATAAATAAAGGCACCCGCCTGAACGGCTGTTCGGCCGGACGGGCAAAGTCACAAATAAAATTGGGGGGGTTTATGAGACAATTTGCCGTAATAGGGCTCGGAAGATTCGGCTTAAGCGTATCAAAGACATTAACTCAAAAAGACGGCCAGGTGCTGGTAATAGATAAAGACGAAGATAAGATACAGGACATATCGGATTCTGTGTCGCAGGCAGTATGCCTGGATGCGACAGACGCGGACGCGCTTAAAGCGGTGGGCATAGAGCAGGTTGACGTGGCGATAGTCAGTGTCGGAGACGACATAGAAGCCAGTATTCTTATCACGCTTTTATTGAAGGAGCTGGGGATAAAAGAGATAATTACAAAAGCCGTGACCCCGCAGCAGGGTAAAGTATTGGAGAAAATAGGCGCGAATAAAATAATTTTCCCGGAAAGAGATATGGGTATAAGGCTGGCTAATGTCCTTACATCCCCAAAAGTTACAGACTATCTTCAACTGTCCAACAACTGCAGTATAGTCGAACTAAAGGCGCCAAAAAGCTTTATAGGCAGAACTCTTAAACAATTAAATGTCAGGGCGAAATACAAGCTTAATGTAGTGGCTATAAAGCGTAAAAATAAACAGGGCGAAGAATCTATTAACGCCGGCCCGTTTGCGGAAGAAAAAATAGAAACAGACGACAGCCTTTTGATAGCGGGCGACAACGAAGACATAGACAAGCTGAAAAAAGAAGAGTGAAATGATAGAGCAGCTTAATAATTTAAAAGAAACCGCAATTTCGCAGATAAAAGAAGCAAAGAACGCGGATGATCTCGAGGCCGTCAGAATAAAATACCTCGGCAGAAAAGGCGAAATGGCCAAAGTGATGGGCCTGATATCGTCTTTGCCTGATTCGGAAAAACCAGCTGCCGGCAGGCTTATTAACCAGGTAAAGCCTCTGCTCGAAGAAGAGATAAGCAAAAAGCAGAAAAGTTTTACCCTGGCGGAAAAACAGAATCCGCAATCCAAAAAAGACCTTACCATGCCCGGGCATAGATTCGAATCCGGGCACACCCACCCAATCACACAGACAATATCGGACATATGCGCTATATTCAGGCACATGGGTTTTGCCGTCGTGGAAGGGCCTGAAATAGAAACCGAACACAATAATTTTGAGGCATTGAATATACCCCTGAACCACCCGTCCAGAGACGCGTTCGACACTTTTTATATAAAAAACGAGTTTCTTTTAAGGAGCCACACCTCGCCTGTTCAAGTGCGGTATATGACAAAACACAAGTCGCCGCTTGCTATAATAGTGCCGGGGAAGGTTTTCAGGCCTGATGCTGTGGATGCATCGCATAGTTTTATGTTTCATCAGGTCGAAGGGTTGATGGTAGATGAAAGGGTGAGCCTTGCGCATTTAAGAGGCGTGCTTTTTGAATTCTGCAGGCAGCTTTTCGGAGAAGACATAAAATTAAGATTCAGGCCGCATTTTTTTCCATTTACCGAGCCAAGCGCCGAAGTGGATGTTTCGTGTATAATATGCAAAGGTGCCGGGTGCAGTGTATGCTCTCAAAAAGGATGGCTTGAGATATTAGGCGCGGGCATGGTAAACCCGAAAGTTTTTAAAGCTGTTGGCATCGACAGCGAAAAATATACAGGGTTCGCGTTCGGTATGGGAGTCGAAAGGATCGCCATGCTTAAATATGGCATCAACGATATACGTTTATTTTTCGAAAATGATATAAGATTTCTGGAACAATTTTAAAATGGCTCCCGCACATTTTAAGGGTGCGGGAATGAATAATAAAAAGGTGCAGAATGAAAATTTCATATGACTGGATAAGAAAATATGTGCCTATTAAAATGAGGGCGCAAAATCTCGCCGAAAAACTGACAATGGCAGGGCTTGAGATTACCGGCACGGATAAAAGAGGGGATGACTTTATATTCGAACTTGAGATAACCTCAAACCGCCCGGACTGGCTAAGTCATATAGGAATAGCCAGGGAAGTCTCGGCGATAACAAAAAAACCGCTTAACATCCCACAAATCAGCCTGCAAAAATATTTTTCCGCGGATATAAAAAAGCCCCAGGTCATTTTACAGGAAAATGTATTATGCCCCAGATATACGGCAAGGCTTATAACAGGCCTTGCTATAGGGCCTTCTCCTAAATGGCTTATAGGCAGAATAGAGGCAATGGGGCTTCGGGCTGTGAATAATGTTGTGGATATAACTAATTTTGTGCTTTTTGAAACAGGCCAGCCTTTGCACGCGTTCGATTACGATAAATTAAAAGGAAAAAAGATAATAATAAGAACAGCTAAAGCAGGGGAAGAAATAATAACCATTGACGGGGAAAAAAGGAAATTTCAGCCGCAGACTGACCAGCCTTCGGCTGGGAAAAAAGACACGCTTGTTATCGCCGATGAAAACACGCCTGTCGCGATAGCGGGCATTATGGGCGGTTTAAACACTGAGGTAACTTCTTCGACCAAAAATATTTTACTTGAAAGCGCGTATTTCGACCCGGTCTGTATAAGAAGGGCATCTAAGTTCATGGGCCTTAGCACCGATTCAAGCTATAGATTCGAGAGAAGCGTAGATATAGGAAATATTATCAATGCATCGGACAGGGCTGCGGCTTTAATATGCGCCATAGCAAAGGCGAAAACACATCAGGGCATAGTTGATTTAGGCAAAAAGACTAATACTCCGGTAACTATAACCCTAAGGCCTGACAGAGTATATTCGCTGCTTGGGGTTAGGATATCTTCGACGGAAATCAAATCTATTTTAACCCGGCTTGGGTTTAAGGTAAAAAGTCAAGCCAACAGCATAAAAGTAATTGTGCCGTCTTTTCGCAAAAATGACATTATCGGCGAGGCGGATTTGGTAGAGGAGATAGCCAGGATTTACGGATATAATAATATACCGATGGTTATGCCCAGGGCCATTGTAACCGAAGAATCAGAGTCTTTTAAACAAAAAAATAAAATAACTGCTATTGTGCGCAGCGCTTTGGCAAGCCTGGGGTTTAACGAGATGCTGACTTACAGCCTTATAAGCAAAGATGATATTAAAAAACTGGATATGCCGGAGCTGGACACAATATCGCTTCAGAATCCGTTAAGCGAGCAATACCAAATTATGCGCACAAGCCTGCTTAACGGCGCGCTCAAGGCAGCTTCGCATAATATCAACATGGGCAACCTTAATTTAAAATTATTTGAACTTTCCAATGTTTACCACAAAGAAAACAACGTGTTTACGGAAAATATGAATTTGTCGCTTATTCTATGCGGGGACACAGCCTCTGACTGGAACAAAAAGCCTCGCGCCATGGACATATTTTATTTAAAAGGCGCGTTAACGACGCTGTTTAATGCCATTGGCGTAGACGCCGCGTTTCAGGAATTAAGCCATCATCCGTGTTTTGACAGCAGCGAAGCGCTGGCGATTACCGCTGGAAACAAAATAATCGGCGTAATAGGCAGGGTACAAGGAGCTGTTCTTAGAAAGATCGATATAAAAAAAGATATATACGCCGCGGAGATTAACGCCGAACTTTTATTTGAAAACAGCCGCCCGGATAAACACTTTAACGCGATAGTAAAATTTCCTGGTTCTTACAGGGATGTATCGATGTCCGTAGACAGCGGCGTTTCTTTTGAAAGCATAAGCATGCTTATCAAAGAGGCAAACCGCTCCATAATCAAGGACGTCTTTTTACAGGAGGAATACCGCGGAGACAAAATAGCTGAAGGCAAAAGAAACCTCCTGATAAGAGTATACTATCAGTCTAAAGAGAAAACTCTGGCAGAAGCTGAAATAGAAGCAGCGGACGGCCTGATAAGAAAAAAACTCATCGATAATTTTAACGCCACCTTAAGATAATTACGGATATAAAATGATTATAATTACAGGAGCAGCGGGCTTTATAGGAAGTGCCATGTGCTGGGCTTTGAATAAACGCGGCATAAATGATATAATTATCGTCGATGAAGCAATTTTGTCCCATGATAAAAAGGCGAATCTCACGGCACTTAAATATTCAGAATATTTAAGCAAAGAGGAGCTGATAGACAATCTAAAAGAAGCGCGTTTTAAAAATATAAAAGCCATAATTCATCTTGGCGCCTGCTCCAACACAACCGAGACAGACGAGAAATTCCTAAAGCGCAATAATTTCGAATATACAAAAACGCTTTGTGAATACTGTATTGTAAAAAACGCAAGATTTATTTACGCATCAAGCGCAGCTACTTACGGCGACGGCAAAAACGGTTATTCGGATGAGGAAAAAACAATAGATACCTTAAAGCCGCTTAACCTATATGGAAAATCAAAACAACTTTTCGATGTGTGGGCAAAGAACAATGGTTTGTTGAATAAAATTGTGGGTTTAAAATATTTTAATATCTTCGGGCCCAACGAATATCATAAAGGCGAGATGCGAAGCGTTGTGCT
>JAFGKX010000157.1 GCA_016928375.1 Candidatus Omnitrophota bacterium
GCCCCGCCGCCCGCATCCGCCGTAGGCGGAGAGGACGGTGGGGCTGTTCAAAGGCAGGACCCGCAGGTGAACTAGCAAAACCCCGAAGGCGAGTTTCGAGAATTGAAATTATTATGGAGAAAATAATGAATTTACACGGAAAAGCGCATAGGTTTGGAGATGATGTAAATACGGATTACATTATTTCAGGAAGGTATAAATTCAAGATACAAGACCCTAACGAGCTCGCGAAGCACGTGATGGAGGATCTAGACCCTGAATTTTATAAAAAATTGCAAAAAGGCGATTTTCTGGTAGCAGGCAAAAACTTCGGCTGCGGCTCATCAAGAGAGCAGGCACCCGTGGCATTAAAATATGCCGGGATTGCCGCAGTTTTAGCAAAGTCTTTTGCCAGGATATTTTTCAGAAACAGTATAAATGTAGGCCTTATGCTTTTAGAGTGCGATACGGATCAGATCGCAAGCGGAGACGAACTTGATATAGACGTAACAAAGGGTATAGTATATAATAAGACGAAAAATAAGCAGATACCGATTACACCATTGCCTGATTTCATGCTGAGCATCCTGCATGACGGCGGGCTGGTAGAACATGTCAAGAAACACGGAGGGTTTAATTTTGGCGCATAAGGTAACGTTTATACCCGGTGACGGCATAGGCCCTGATGTAGCGGACGCGGCAAAAAGGTGCGTTGATGCCACTGGGGTAAAAATAGACTGGATATACAAGGAAGCGGGAAGCGATGTAATAGCGAAATATAAAACACCTCTTCCTGAAGATACGCTTTTATCCATAAAAAATACCAAAGTGGCATTAAAAGGCCCTATCACAACGCCTGTAGGCACAGGCTTTAGAAGTGTTAATGTGGAATTAAGAAAAAGGCTTGATCTGTTCGTGTGTCTCAGGCCGTGCAAGAGTTATAAGGGTGTCAGGTCTAAATACGAGAACATAGACCTCGTAATATTAAGGGAAAATACCGAGGATTTATACGCAGGTATTGAGTTTGAAAAAGGCAGAGATGACACTAAAAATTTAATAAAGCAGATAGAAGCCTTGTCCAACAAAACAATAAAACAGGATTCAGGCATAAGCATAAAGCCCATATCTGTTTCAGCGACAGAACGCCTTGTCAATTACGCGTTTGATTATGCTATTAAAAATAAATGCAGAAAAATAACTGTTGTTCATAAGGCAAATATAATGAAATTTACCGATGGGCTATTTTTGGAAACAGCAAGAAAAACAGCGCAAAATTTTAAGACAAGCGGCATAGAATTTGAAGACAGGATCGTGGATAATATGTGCATGCAGCTTGTACAGGTGCCTGAAAAATACGATGTGATAGTGCTGCCTAATCTTTACGGCGATATTTTATCGGATCTATGCGCGGGATTAGTCGGCGGATTAGGAGTAGCCCCGGGAGCAAATATAGGAACTGATTGCGCGGTATTCGAGGCAACGCACGGAAGCGCGCCGAAATACAAAGGTTTAAATAAAGTCAATCCGGTTGCTATGATTTTATCAGGCGTTTTGATGCTGAAACATCTCGGCGAAAATAAAGCTGCGGAAAAACTGGAAAAGGCAGTATCTGATATAATAGCCGAAGGCAAATATGTCACGTATGACCTTACGGCTTCAAGAACTGAAAAGGGCGCTGTAGGGACTAAAGAAATGGCGGATGCAATCATAAAGAGGGTTAAATGAAAGTTTCGGTAATAGGCGCGGGAAATGTCGGCGCAATGACAGCGATGAGGCTTGTAGAAAAGGATCTTTGCGATGTCGAACTGATAGATATAGCGGCAGGCCTTGCTAAGGGAAAATCCGAAGATATTATGGATGCCGCGTCGGTAATCGGATATGATACCAAAATCAGCGGCAGCGAAGATTTTTCCGCGATGAAAGGCTCGTTTATAATAATAAATACCGCGGGATTCGCAAGAAAACCGGGTATGACCAGGGAAGAGCTGCTCAGCAAAAATACCGCGATAGTAAAACAGGTTGGCGAGAACATAAAAAAATACGCGCCCGAAGCGATTGTCATAAACGTGGCAAATCCGCTCGATGCCATGACCTATGTTATCTATAAAACAAGTTCCATAAACAGCAAAAAAGTTATTGGAATGGCAGGGCTTTTGGATTCATCGCGCATGGATCTTGCCATTGCCAGGGTCCTGAATAAACCAGTCAAAAAAATAGATTCAACAGTGCTCGGTACTCATGGCGAGACAATGGTGCCTGTGCCGAGCGAAACAAAAGTAGCGGGTAAAAAATTAAGCGATATTTTATCCGATAACCAGATAAAAGAAATCACCGAAAAAACAAAAAACCGCGGCGCAGAAATAGTTTCTTATTTAAAAACAGGCAGCGCATTTTTTGGCCCGTCCGCATGCGCTGCTAAAATGGCTGAAATTATTTTAAAGGATAAAAAAGAAACAATTACCTGCTCGTGCCTGCTTTCGGGAGAATACGGAATAAAAGATATATATCTTGGAGTTTTGGCAGTGTTAGGTAAAAACGGCATAGAAAAAATTATTGAACTAAAACTTTCGAAACAGGAATTATCAGGCCTGACAAGCGCAGCCGCAGCTGTCAAAGAATTGATAAATCAATGCACGATTTAATAGTCATAGGAGCAGGCCCATCTGGATATTACGCTGCCAGAAAAGCAGCCCAGTCAGGTAAAGATGTGTGCCTTATAGAAAAAGAGCATTTAGGCGGCATTTGCCTTAATAAAGGCTGCGTACCCACCAAATTTCTTATAAATACCGCGGAAATATTATCCAGTATATCTAAAAGCGCGCGCTTTGGCATCGATGTCGAATCTTATAAAATAAATGTTAAGACAATGCTTGAGCGCAAGGATTTAATAATCACGCAGCACAGACAGGCAATAGAAAAGCTTTTAACCAGGCACAAGGTAAGAATAATAAAATCCGAAGCGCGGCTGAAAGATGCGAATACCGTTGAAGCCGCCGGCGAAGCCGTAAAAGCCGCGAATATTATAATAGCCACAGGATCCAAAGATGCCGAGACAGGCATGTTGAAATTTGATCATACGCGGGTGCTTTCAAGCGCGGATATGCTGTCGCTTAAAGAAATACCGAAATCGCTGACGATAATAGGCGCAGGCTATATCGGGTGCGAATTTGCCTGTATATACAATAGGTTTGGTTGTGACGTAACCATGATAGAATTGCAGCCGCAGATATTGCCCGGACAGGATGAGGAAATGGCAAAAAGGCTGATGCAGTCAATGCAGAAAAGAGGCATAAAGATTTCGCTGAATACAAAACTGAATTCCCTTGATGACATAAAAAGCGAAAAAGTGTTATTGACCATAGGCAGAAAGCCGAATATAGACAACATAGGGCTCGAGGCTGCCGGGATTAATGTGACAAAAGGCGCGATAGAAGTTGATAAAAACCTGCGGACTAATATAAAAAATATTTATGCAGCTGGCGATGTTATAGGAAAATATTGCCTTGCCTATACTGCTTTTTATGAAGGCGAGGTCTTAGCAGACAACATATTCGGCAAACCGCGGACATTGAATTACGGCGCTGTTCCTGCCTGTATATTCACTATGCCGGAATTAGCATGCGTAGGCTTAAGCCAGGCACAGGCAAAGGCGCAGGGTTATGATATAAAAACAGGGTCTTACCCTTTTATGGCATCAAGCAAGGCGCATATAATCGATGAAATAGAAGGCCTTGTAAAACTGATAATCGACGCGAAAGCAGGCAGTATATTGGGGGCGCAGATTTTGGGGCCTTTAGCGTGTGAACTGATACATGAGCTCGTTGTTGCTATAAATAAGAATATGACAGCGGAAGAGCTGGCCGGGACTTTGCATGCGCATCCGACGCTGGCTGAGGCATTGCAAGATGCCGCCAAGAACGTAAAATAATTTTTGTTATTGTTGCCTTCGCTTGCCGTTAAAGCTCGGAAGTAGTTTTCGCAGGGACGCGAAAAATCCCCAGCGTGGATTTTTCGCTCTGTCCTCGGCGTCGCTCTCCCGCCTTCGGCGGGAACCATGCCCGCGACGCCTCC